>CAYVCL010000005.1:0-61040 GCA_964450185.1 uncultured Lachnospiraceae bacterium
GCTATTAAATAGATGAAAACTAAAATGAGGAAAATCAGTTAGGAGTGGGTGAGTAATGGATTTAGCTACATTAATAGGCTTGATAGCCGGTATGGCATTGATGATTTTCGGTATTGTAACCGGGGATCAAGGGATTTCGGCTCTTGGGAACTTTGTCGATCCGGCATCGATATTGATTACGTTTGGTGGTGCCTTCATGGCGGTAATGGCCAGTTCAAGTATGAAGGATTTTGTTGCGGGGTTAAAGAGTATTGCAATGACCTTTAAACCACCGGAATTGGATGAAGCAGGAACTATTAAAACAGTAATGGATTTATCTAATATTGCACGTAAGGAAGGGTTGCTTGCTTTGGAAGAAGCGGCAAACAATCTGGAAGATGAGTTCTTGAAGAAAGGTATTCTTCTTGTAGTAGATGGTACCGATCCGGAATTGGTAAGAGTTATCATGGAAACAGAATTGGATTGTATGGAAAGCCGACATAAGAAGAATATGAACTTCTGGGATACCGTTGCTTCCATGGGTCCTGCATGGGGTATGATTGGTACTTTGATTGGTTTGATTAACATGTTAAAGAAATTGGATGATCCTTCCAGTATCGGTCCTTCCATGGCGACAGCGCTTGTTACAACCTTTTATGGTTCCGTGTTGGCAAACTGGCTTGCAACACCTGCTTCTAATAAATTGAAAGTTAATCATGAAGCAGAATATAGAGTTAAGATAGTTATTATTGAAGGACTTTTATCTATTCAGGCAGGGGAAAACCCACGTGTTATTGGTGAAAAACTGAAGTCATTCTTATCACCGACACAGAGAGCAGCCTTCGAACAGGAAGAAGGTGGAGGTGAGGCTGATGGCTAAAAAAAGGCAGGAAGACCCACCAAAGGGACTGGCGCCGTGGATGGCGACCTTTAGTGATTTGATGAATCTTCTGCTGTGTTTCTTTGTTCTTTTGTTCTCTATGTCAACTATTGATGCAGAGAAATTTGAACAGTTAGCGGCCTCCTTGGCAAGTAGTTTTAGTATATTGCCAAACGGTGCATCTGCAATCGGTGACGGCGTATTGGTATCCAATGGGGTAAGTCAGTTGAATGAACTTGCTGAATATGTGAATAACATGGGATACGAAGCGGAGGAACAGGAGCAGGATGATGCAATTACGGAAGTGAAGCAGGAACAGCTTGCGGAAACTGAGAAAATTGCAGAACAGATAGAAGAACTGACAGAAGCAAATAATATAGCAGAACAGGTAGATGTAGACTTCAATGGTCAATATGTATCTCTAACCTTAAATGGTGCTTTGCTATTTGATTCAGGTAGTGCAGAAGTAAAGGAAGAATCAAAACCTATATTAGATAAAGTAGCGATGATTCTTACAAAATATAATGACCATACAATAGAAATTGAAGGTCATACTGATAATGTGCCAATTCATACAGCAGCATTCAAAGATAATAATGAGTTATCAAGTTTTCGTGCGTTATCAGTATTTAACTATTTACTAGAAGTATCTGATTTAGACCCTGCAACATTAAAGCATTCCGGTCGTGGTGAATATATTCCGGTTGCGGACAATGGTACAGCAGAAGGTAGAATGAGGAATAGACGAGTAGAAATCAAAATATACAGTAATTTACTGGATGAATAAAGGGGATTGTGACTTATGAAGAAAAATTTACTTAGTATTTTAATTCTGGCACTTGTGCTTGTAAATCTTGTGTTGAATATAGTTATGATATTCAGTGTTCTTCCGGCAGCGAAGAAAACCAATAATATGGTAACACAGATTTGTAGTATTTTAGATATTGAGCTGGCACCGGATGAAGAAGAACAACAGAAAGTATCCATGGATAAGCTGGCAGTATATGAGCTTTCTGAAGGAGAAACAATGACAATGAACTTTAAAGGCGGCGAAGATGGTAAAGCACACTATCTTGTAACTGCTGTAAGTATCTCCATGAACACAGAAAGTGATGGTTACAAAAAATATGGCGAAACAATTTCTGAAAAAGAAAGTATTATAAAAGGTGAAATTAGTAATACAGTATCTCAGTATACTATGGAAGAATATCAGGTAGATGCAGCTGGTATCCGTTCAGAAATTGTAAAGAATCTTCAGGAAATGTTTGAATCAGACTTTATTGTCGATGTAACATTTAGTGAACCAATCTACCAATAATTCGCAAAGCTTAAAAAAGTCACGGAGGTGGTGAATAGATGAGCGATATATTATCTCAGGAAGAAATAGATAATCTAATGAAAGCACTGAGCAGTGGCGAGTTAGATGTAGATGATATGAGTGATACGAAAGAGAAGCAGGTTAAGGATTATGATTTTGCCAGACCGGCTAAGTTCTCGAAAGAACATCTTAGAACTCTTGAGATTATTTTCGAACATTATGGAAGATTATTGGCAACCAATCTTCCGGTATATTTAAGAAAGAATGTTCAGGTAGAAGTGATGAACTCAGAAGCATTAACCTATTCGGAATTTTCAAATGCGTTGTCAAATCCGGTGGTGTTGGGGATTACCAATTTCTCACCATTACCTGGTAATATAGTATTGGAACTTGCTCCTAATCTTGCGTATGCTATGATTGACCGTATGTTAGGTGGTCAGGGTGCACCATTAGATAAGCCGAGAGAATTTTCTGAAATAGAATTGGCTATTATGGAACGAGTATTTAGTACTTGCGTGGAACTTTTAAGAGTTCCATGGGAAAATGTAGTTGAGATCTCGCCTCGACTGGAAAGAATTGAAACCAATTCCCAGTTTGCGCAGATTATTTCGCCAAGCGAAATGATAGCTTTGGTAACCTTAAGCATTACCATTGGCGATGTGGATGGACTGATGAATATCTGTCTTCCATATGTGTGCTTAGAGGAGGTTATAGATAAATTGAACACTAAGTATTGGTTCTCAACCATGCAGGACAAAGAGGATGGAAGCTATGAAGAAGCGATTGAAATGCTTATTTCTAAAGCGGATATTCCGGTCAAAGCTTTACTTGGAAAGAGTTCAATTTCTGTTAGTGATTTTACAAATATACAAGTTGGTGATGTAATTCGTTTGGATACAAAAGTGGAAGACGAATTAAGTATATATGTAGGTAATATCAGGAAGTTTACTGCGTTACCGGGTTCTACTGGCGATAAATATGCTGTTAGAATTACATCAGTCATAAGAGAGGAGCAGTGAGTTTATGGAGGGAATGTTATCGCAGGAAGAAATAAACGCCTTACTTAATGGTGGTGCAGATAACACAGACTCTGGAGATGAAAGTGTAAATGAAGAAGCGTTGACAGAGGAAGAAAAAGATGCCGTTGGCGAAATTGCCAATATCAGCATGGGGACTGCGGCTACAACATTGTATTCTTTGGTAAATCAAAGAGTTACAATTACAACGCCAACCGTATCCTGTACTAACTGGGATATGGTAGCACAAGATTATGATAGACCATGTGTCTTCATACAGCTTTCTTATACAGAAGGTTTGGATGGAAAAAATATTTTAGTATTAAAAGAACAAGATGTTAAGATAATTGCTGATTTAATGATGGGTGGAGATGGTACTAACACAGATGGGGAACTGGGAGAATTACATCTCAGTGCTATCAGTGAAGCGATGAACCAGATGATGGGTTCCTCAGCAACATCATTATCTAATATGTTAAACATGATGATTGACATTAGCCCGCCAGTGGCAAGCTTAGTTGATCTAAATGACAATTTCGACGAGGATGCGGTAGCTGGGTTCTTAAAAGGAACATTTGTAAAAGTAGCCTTCCGAATGGAAATTGGAGATTTGGTAGACAGTACAATCATGCAGTTGTACCCGGTTGATTTTGCGAAAATGCTTTATGAATCTTTCATTTCAGGTAATCTTGATTTGGCAGGAGGATCAGGAGCAGAAGCAGCGCCGGAACCACAGCCGGCACCAGAACCACAGCCGCAGATGCAGCAGGCACCTCAAATGGATATGAGCATGCAGGGAATGCCGATGGGAATGCCAATGCAGGGGATGCCGATGCAAGGAATGCCGATGCAGGGGATGCCAATGGGAATGCCGATGGGAATGCCAATGCAGAATGTTAATGTACAGCCTGCACAGTTCCAGCCGTTTGCCAATAATATTGGTATGCTGAATCAGCAGGAAAACATTGATTTGATTATGGATGTTCCATTGGACGTTACCGTAGAATTGGGACGAACAGCAAAATCCATTCATGATATTTTGGAATTTGCACCAGGTACCATTATTGAATTAAACAAAATCGCAGGGGAGCCTATAGATGTACTTGTTAATGGCAAGTATGTTGCTAAGGGCGAAGTTGTTGTAATTGAGGAAAGCTTTGGTATTAGAATTACAGAAATTATTCATTAAGAATACTAAAGAAATAATAAGATAATAGGAGTGAAAACGTATGGCTAAAAATATTTTAATTTGTGATGATGCAGCATTTATGAGAATGATGATTAAAGATATCCTTTCAAAGAATGGATATAATGTAGTGGGAGAAGCTGAAAACGGAGCGAAAGCTGTTGAAAAGTATAATGAATTGAAACCTGATTTGGTACTTATGGATATTACAATGCCAGAAATGGATGGTATCCAGGCATTAAAGAAAATCAAAGAAGGCGATGCAGGTGCAACAGTTATTATGTGTTCTGCGATGGGACAGCAGGCAATGGTTATCGAGTCTATCCAGTCAGGAGCAAAAGACTTTATTGTAAAACCATTCCAGGCAGACCGTGTATTAGAAGCGGTAAAGAAGGTTATTGGATAAATGAATGTGTTGATGACAAGCTACTCTAGATTGAGTAGCTTTGCACAGTTAATTACACTGTTAATTGTGTTTGTTTTTGTGTTAGCACTTACTTTTTATGCCACCAAGTGGATGGCAAAGATGCAAAAAAATCAATTTAAGAATTCTAATATTAAGGTGATTGAAACCTTCCGTTTAAGCAATACAAAATACATTCAGATAGTCAAGCTGGGTGAAAAATATGTAGCGATTGCCGTTGGAAAAGACACAGTGACATATCTTACAGAGTTAGATGAGTCTGAGTTGGATTTAACTAAGGTAATGGAGGGGACAAGCAATTTAGAGTTTCAAGAAATATTGAAAAAAGTAAAAGATATAAACAGAAAGAAGTAAGCGGGTAGGTAACATGATTGAAAAAGTAATGAGAAAGAAAACGGTAATCCGTTTACTGGTTTTTCTATGGGTTGTAATGGTAGCTTGCTTTCAACTGAATCCTATTTCAGTGAAAGCAGCTGCTACAACAGGTACGACAACGAGTTCGGCAGATGGTACAACAAGCACAGAGGAAACAAGTACAACAAATAGTTCTGAGAATACCACAGGAAGTTCGAGAGCAGGAAGTAGTTTGAATATTTCTTATAACAATGGAAACGGTGAGTTTTCAAGTACTATACAGATTCTTTTAGTACTTACATTGATTGCATTGGCTCCGACTTTGCTGATTATGCTTACATCTTTTACGAGAATTATTATTGTACTTCATTTTACAAGATCTGCTTTGAATACACAGACGGCACCGCCAAACCAGGTTCTTATTGGTCTTGCGTTGTTCCTTACCATTTTTATTATGAGTCCGATTTTAAATCAGATTAACGAAGAAGCAGTTAAGCCTTTTAACAATGGTGAGATAACACAGGAGCAGGCAGTGGAAATTGGAATGCAGCCATTGCGTGAGTTTATGTATGGACAGACACAGAGAAAAGATGTTCAGTTATTTATGGATATTTCCGGTGAGATAGACAAAGTGGAGAATCCAAATGAATTTACAGAGGATGATGTTCCTACATATGTGTTAGTTCCAAGCTTTATCATAAGTGAACTGCGAACAGCATTTATTATAGGATTTTTAATTTATATTCCGTTTATTATAATCGATATGGTAGTGGCATCCGTTCTTATGTCAATGGGTATGATGATGCTTCCGCCAACAACGATATCATTGCCATTTAAAATATTATTATTTGTGTTGGCAGATGGTTGGAATTTAGTAATTGGCAGTCTGGTGAAGACGTTTTATTAGCGTAAGAAGGAGTGGAAACAGTGACGGTAGATGTTGTTGTGGATATTGCAAAAGCCACACTTTGGAACATTATAGTTACATCAGCGCCGGTACTGCTGATTTCATTGGTAGTGGGGCTGATTATCAGTATTTTTCAGACGGCTACGTCAATACAGGAGCAAACATTAACTTTTGTTCCAAAGATTTTGGCAATTTTCTTGGCACTGATGCTTTTAGGAGGCTGGATGTTAGATAATATGTCAGGATTTATGGTGCAACTTTGGTCAGATTTTAGTATATATATAGGTTAAGCCGATGGTGAATTTTAGTTTTACATTACAGGACTTTGAATATTTTTTCTTGATCCTTGTACGAATATCTGCATTTATTGCAGTGGCACCATACTTTTCTATGTCACAGGTTCCAAGTAGAGTTAAGTCAGGCTTATCCCTTGCCATATCTGTATTATTATGGTTTATGGTTCCCAGTGGATCAATCGCATATGAAACAGTAATTGATTATGCGATTATTGTGCTTAAGGAAGCAATCGTTGGTTTGGTAATAGGATTTGCAGCAAGTATTTGTAACTACATTATTTTGTTTGCAGGAAGAATTATTGATATGGATATGGGATTTGCCATGGTTAACGTGTTTGATCCGGTAACTAAGGAACAGGTCAGTATTTCAGGAACGCTGTATAATTATCTGGTTATGCTTTGTCTTTTGTGTAGCGGCTTACATACTTATGTATTGCGCGCATTAATTGATTCCTACCAGGTGATACCCATTAATGAAGCAGTATTTAATTTAAATGGATTATATCAAGGAATGGTAGAGTTTTTAGGTGACTATGTGATTATTGGCTTTCGAATCTGCCTTCCAATTTTTATGTCTATTATGGTATTGAACGTAGTACTTGGAGTTTTGGCGAAAGTTGCGCCACAGATGAACATGTTTGTTATAGGTATGCAGTTGAAAATACTTGTAGGATTAGTGGTTATGTTTGTGACAGTTTATTTGCTGCCAAGCATTTCAAATTTTATTTATAGTGAAACAAAGAAAATGTTGGTGACATTCATTGAGAATATGTATTGATAATACAAACAGAACAAAACAGTGGAAAGAAGAATCCCTGTATATAGAGATAAACCTACAGTTCTTTGCTGGTGGAGATGACAAAACAGAACCGGCTACACCTAAGAAGTTAGAGGATGCCAGAAAAGAAGGTCAGGTTTCTAAGAGTAGGGAAGTGGGAATGGGTTTATCTCTCTTGGGATTGTTTGTAGCATTAAAATTTTATATTGGGACTTTAGGTGAACGATTTATTGGAACATTCCAATCAATTTATACCAGAATACCAGAGTTTGTTGGCACAGAGGGAACGCATGATTCCGGGGCATTTCTAATGCTTCTTAGGGATTGCATTGTAGACATGCTAATTATGATAGCACCATTTTTGTTGGTGGGGTTTGTTATTGCATTTGTTGCAGATGTAGTTCAGGTAAAGTGGAAATTTACCACAAAGCCTTTGATGCCAAAATTTGATAAGATGAATCCAATCAAAGGAATGAAAAAAATCATTTCAGCACAATCAGTATTTGAATTGCTGAAGGCGATATTAAAAGTTGTTTTTCTTTCCTATCTGGCAATTAGTACTGTAAAGGATAAATTGCTTTTGATTTATGGATTGTATGATCTTACATTAATGTCTGCACTGGGAGCTATCGGAGAAGTTATTATTGACTTGGGAATTAAAATAAGTGCATGGTATATGGTAATTGCTGCTGTGGATTTTGTTTATCAGAAAATGAAGTTCAAAAAAGACATGCGAATGTCTAAACAGGAAGTAAAAGATGAATATAAAAATGCGGAAGGTGATCCAAAAGTAAAGTCACAGCAGAAACAGAGAATGAGACAGGCATCACAAAGACGTATGATGCAGTCCATACCTACCGCAGATGTTGTTATTACGAACCCGACGCATTTTGCAGTAGCGTTAAAATACGATGCGGATTCGGGAAGAGCACCCATTGTTGTTGCAAAGGGTGAAGATTTTTTGGCTAAGAGAATAAAGGAAATTGCAAAAGAAAATAAAGTAGAAATTGTGGAAAACAAGCCTTTGGCACGAATGCTCTATCATAATGTAGAGCTGGGGGAAGAAATACCACCGGAATTATATCAGGCGGTAGCAGAGGTACTTGCTTTTGTATATGGACTTAAAAATAAATAATTTACCGAGTATGAAAATTAAGAGAGGAATGGAGGTAGAGGAAGGTGAAAATGAAAAAGGCGGATATTGGCGTAGGTTTGTATTTGTTAGCAGCCTTTGTATTCTTTATTATTTCAATACCTTCTGGAATGTTAGATTTCTTACTGGCATTTAATATTGCCATAGCATTGGTGGTATTATTCCAGTGTTTGTATGTGAAGGAAGTACTGGATATGTCTTTCTTCCCATCACTGTTGTTATTTACAACAATTTTTAGAATAGCTTTGAATGTTTCATCTACCAAATTGATTTTGTCTACCGGTGATGCCGGAAGCGTAGTAGAAACATTTGGTAAATTCGTAGGTGGAAATAACCTTGTAATTGGTGTTATTGTTTTTATCATCTTGATTTTAATTCAGTTCATGGTAATCAATAAAGGTTCTGAACGTGTGGCTGAAGTAACAGCACGTTTCACTTTGGATGCCATGCCTGGTAAACAGATGGCGATTGATGCGGATTTGAATACTGGAGCAATCAGTGATGAAGAAGCAAAAATCAGAAGAGAGAAAATACAGAGAGAAGCAAGCTTCTTTGGTTCCATGGATGGTGCTGTAAAGTACGTAAAAGGTGATGCTATTGCCGGTTTGTGTATTACAGCAATCAATGTAGTTGGTGGTATTGTTATGGGTGTAATGTTCCGTGATATGGAAGTTACGGACGCGTTACAGCATTATACCATTCTTACTATCGGTGATGGTCTGGTATCCCAGATTCCGTCCCTGTTGATTTCATTGTCTACAGGTCTTTTGGTAACCAAGGGCTCCGATAACAGAGATATCGGAGATACTATGCTGAACCAGTTGTTCGGTACTCCGAAGGTAATGTATATGGTAGGTGCTGCTATGTGTTTATTAGCAATTGCAACACCACTTCCTACCGTTGTGTTCCTTGCATTTGGTATCGCATTTATTTTGATTGGATATAACACTCAGAATAAAAAGGAAGTTGCTGCCATTGAAAGCGAAGTGGAAACCTCAGATTCCGATGCAGAAGAAATTCGTCGTCCGGAAAATGTGGTATCCTTATTGCAGGTGGATCCAATTGAACTTGAGTTTGGTTATGGTATTATTCCATTAGCGGATGTAAATCAGGGTGGTGACTTGTTAGACCGAGTGGTTATGATAAGACGTCAGATCGCATTAGAACTTGGTACGGTAGTTCCAATTATTCGTTTGCGAGATAACATTCAGTTGAATCCAAACCAGTATATCATTAAAATTAAAGGAATTCAGTTGAGTGAAGGTGAAATTCTCTTTGACCACTATATGGCAATGAATCCGGGCTATGTGGAGGAAGAAATTACAGGTATTCCAACCTTTGAACCATCTTTCCATTTACCGGCTATCTGGATTACAGAGAGTCAGCGAGAAAGAGCAGAGAGTCTTGGCTATACAGTAGTTGATCCACCATCAATTATTGCTACACATTTAACAGAAGTAATCAGAAAGCATATTGATGAACTTCTGACAAGACAGGATGTACAGCAGTTGATAGATAATTTAAAAGAAAATCATCCATCACTGGTGGACGAGCTTGTGCCAAAGCTTCTTGGAATTGGAGAAATTCAGAAAGTGTTACAGAATCTTTTAAGAGAAGGAATATCAATCCGAGATTTGCTTACAATCTGTGAAACTCTTGCAGATCATGCAACAGCAACAAGAGATACAGATGTATTGACAGAATATGTAAGACAGAGCTTAAAGAGAGCGATTTCTTCAAAATATTTTTCTGCCAATGAAACTACCAGTGTAGTAACATTGGATCCAAAGATTGAGCAGGAAATTATGAATTCTGTAAAACAGACAGAACAGGGTGCATATCTTACATTGGAACCGGAAAAAACAAAGAATATTATCAATTCGGTTCAGGAAGAAGTGAATAAGTTAGAGAATTTAGGAAAGAATCCTATCGTTATCACATCACCTATTGTAAGAATGTATTTTAAAAAGCTTACAGAAGATTATTTTAGTGATTTGGTGGTTGTTTCTTACAACGAAATTGAATCAAATGTAGAATTACAGTCAGTTGGGATGGTGACAGGTTAAAATGGTAATCAAGAAATTTCAGGCATCTTCGGAAAGTGAAGCCATGATGCAGGTGAAAGAAGAAATGGGCAGCGATGCTGTCATTATGAATATAAAGAAAACAAAACATAAGGGTGTTATGAAGCTGTTTAAGCCTACAATGGTGGAAGTAACAGCAGCTTTGGAAGAAGCAAATGACGCTCCGATTGTTCCTAAAAAACAGGAAAATGTGAATTTAGTGGCAGATGAGCCGGTGAAGTTTGCGGTAGAAACAGAAGCAAAACCAATGGTACAGGAAGTACCAAAACCTCAGGTGCAGATACCGCAAAATGTAGCAGCGAAAACCGAAACTGCCATAGAAGCAAAGCTGGATAATCTCCAGAATTTGTTGGAAAAGCAGATGGGTAAGGAAGTTGTAAACGAAACAGAAGAAATGGAAGAAAAAGATGAAAATATGAAATTTCTTCAGCTGATTTACAATACTTTATTAGACAATGAAGTGCAGGAAAAATATGCAAATCAGATTATTGATGAAATTTCTGCATCAGGAAAAGAAAACGTAAGTGTTGACACGTTACTTGCAAATGTTTATCAGAAAATGATTTTAAAATTTGGAGAGCCGGCACCGGTAACGGAAAACAAAAAGGGAACAAAGATTATTTTCTTTATTGGGCCTACAGGAGTTGGAAAGACAACAACAGTAGCCAAAATTGCATCCAAATTAAAATTAGAACAGAAGAAAAAAGTCGCATTATTGACAACAGACACATATCGTATTGCGGCTACAGAGCAGCTTCACACTTATGCAGAAATTTTAGATGTTCCATTTCAGGTAATATATACACCGGAGGAATTAAAGGAAACAAAAGAAGAATGGAAAGATTACGATATTATTCTGGCGGATACTGCAGGACATTCGCCAAGTAATCAGGAACAGCATGATGATTTAAAACATTTTATTGATTCCGTAGATGATGCAGAAAAGGATTTGTATTTGGTAGTAAGTGCTACAACAAAATACAGAGATTTGTTGAAGATAGTAGATTCTTATAAGGACCTTAAACAGGTAAAAATTATTTTTACAAAATTAGATGAAACTACAACATTTGGAAATATATTGAATGTGCGAATGTATACAAACGCAAAGTTATCTTATATGACAAGCGGACAGAATGTTCCTGATGATATCAGCCTTTTAGATGCACAGAAAATAGTAAGAAAACTTTTAGGAGGCCATTAATGGATCAGGCAGAGCAGCTTCGAAATATTATAAAAATGAATCATATCCGGCAAAAATCCACTGCCAGAGTGATTACAATTACCAGTGGAAAAGGTGGCGTTGGAAAATCAAATGTTGCCATCAATCTGGGAATTCAGTTGAAGAAGATGGGGCTGAAGGTAATAATTTTAGATGCTGATTTTGGCCTAGCCAATATTGAAGTTATGTTTGGTACCATTCCTAAGTATAATCTTAGGGATGCCGTTGAAGGAAAGAAAAATTTGAAGGATATTATCACCGAAGGGCCTATGGGTGTACAGTTTATTTCCGGTGGTAATGGTGTGGAAGGATTAGCGAATTTAAACAAAATACAGTTGTCTAATCTGCTTAGGGGAATGGAGCAGTTAGATGAACTGGCAGATGTGATTTTGATTGATACCGCAGCAGGTATTTCTGATAATGTTATGGAATTTGTAGCATCCGGAAGCGAGGTTTTGCTGGTGACTACACCGGAACCGACTTCTCTTACAGATTCTTATTCATTATTGAAGGCATTGAATAATTACTCTGGATTTTCCAAGGAGAATACAGAGGTTAAAATAATAGCAAATAAAGTTTCTAATATGGTGGAAGGCAGAAATCTATTTACAAAATTGAACCTTGTAACAGAAAAATTTTTAAATATGTCACTTGGATTTTCGGGAGCGATTCCTATGGACGAGCAGATTATTAAGGCAGTCATGAAACAATCCCCAATTTCTATAAGTTATCCTAATGCAAAAGCTTCCAAAGCTTTTGAACGACTGGCAGCACAGTTGACCGGAACACAGATGACAGGAAATAAGAGAAGTCTTGCAGAAGTGTTCTCAAATTATTTCCACAGGAAATCAGATAAGCGAGAGTGATTAGTATGGTAACAAAAGTTATTAGAGTAGGTGACAAGATTGACTTGGTAGAAAGCAATACCACTGTTAATAACGAGGAAGAAAAAAAGGTTTACAGAAGTCAGGTATATGATGTTGTAGGAGAAGAACAGCTGAAAATTGCTATGCCTCAGGAAAAAGGCAAGCTTCTTTTGTTACATTTAGAAGCAGTATATCGACTTCAGTTTTATACAGAAACAGGCTTGTATGAATGTAAGGGAAAGGTGATAGACCGATACAAAACAGATAATGTTTATGTAGTTGTGGTAGATATTATATCTGCTATGAAAAAGATTCAAAGACGAGAATTTTATCGTTTGAATTGTCTTTTGGAAGGGCAGATACATAGTTTGGATGAAGAAGAGCTGATGGCGGGGGATTTAAAACGGATTTTGCGTATGCATGAGTCTAACCGACCAGTGTATAAAGATGCCGTTATTGTGGACATCAGCGGAGGAGGTGCAAGAATCGCTACCGATTATCAGGTAGACGAAGATAGTTATATCATATTAAAATTTCAAGTGAATTTTAAGGATGATTTTCAGGAGTATAGACTTTTGGCCCATGTGGTAACGGTCAAGAAACTGGAAAACAAGAAGAAGGATTATGAACTGCGAATTGAGTTTGAGCAGATTGATAATAATGTTAGGGAGTCACTGATAAAATATATCTTTGAGGAAGAACGCAAAAAAAGAAAAAGTGAAAAGAGTTGATTATAATGGATGGGAAGAAAAAAATATTAGTTGTAGATGACTCTGCACTTATGAGAAGGGTAGTCTGTGATATAATAAATTCAGATGAAAACTTCGTGGTAGCTGATATAGCCAAAGATGGTGTAGAGGCGTTTGCATTATTAACAGATAACCAATATGATGTGGTGGTTCTGGATATTAATATGCCACGAATGTCCGGGCTTGAATTGCTTGAAAAAATGCATAAGCTAAAAATGAGGGCGAATATCATCATGAACAGCACTTTGACAAAAGAAGGTGCAGCAGAAACCATCAGAGCCTTAGAATTAGGTGCGGTTGATTTTGTGACGAAACCGGATAACTTTATAGCTGCTAAGGGAAATGATTTTAGAGAAGCTTTATTGGGGACAATCAGAGTGGTATCTCAGATAAAAACACCAAGGAAGCATTTGACCAGCAGACCGGCAATGGGGGCTGGAGCTGGTACAGCCATACCAAGGCAGACGGTAAAGACACAGATGCACAGCCTGAGTAGAGAAAATGATATTAAGACCAGACAGGGAAATAAACCGATTGGTAATAAAAAGAACAAAATCATTGCATTGGCTTGCTCAACGGGGGGACCAAAATCATTACAGAGTGTAATACCATTGTTGCCAGCGGATTTACCTTATCCGATGTTAGTTGTACAGCATATGCCTGCAGGATTTACAAAATCCTTAGCAGACAGATTAAATGATGTAAGCAAAATAGAAGTAAAAGAGGCAGCAGAAGGGGATGTTTTGAAGGCCGGATGTGTATATATAGCACCGGGTGGAAAACATATGCAGGTGAAAGAAACAGGTGGTCAGCATAAGATTATGCTTACCGACGAGCCACCAAGAGAAGGTGTAAAGCCATGTGCAAACTACATGTATGAGTCATTAGCAAAAAGCTCATACGAAGAAGTGATTTGTGTAGTTATGACAGGTATGGGTGCAGATGGGACAAAAGGTATTAAGTATTTGGATGAAAGGAAAAAAACGTATGTAATCTCTCAGGATGAAGCATCCTGTGTAGTTTATGGAATGCCAAAGGCAATAGCAGAAACTGGTCTTGTTGATGAAGTAGTAGCATTGACCAAGATTACAGAAACAATTTTAAAGAATTTGGGGGTATGACAAAATGGATACAAGTCAATATTTGGAGATTTTTATCGACGAAACAAAAGAGCATTTACAGAATCTGAATGAGCAGCTGTTAGTTCTTGAAAAAGAACCGGATAATGCAGATACAATCAATGAAATCTTCCGTGCAGCCCATTCATTGAAAGGTATGGCAGGTACCATGGGATACAAACGTATGCAGCGTTTAACTCATGATACAGAAAACGTCTTTTCTGAAATTAGAAATGGTAAAATGAAGGTTTCAGCAGGACTTATTGATACCTTGTTTCAGAGTCTTGATGCGTTGGAAGGTTATTTGGAAAACATTCAGCAGACAGCAGATGAAGGTACAGATGATCATGAACCTATCATCAAACAGTTGAATGATATTCTGGCAAGTGGAACAGGTGCCGCACCGGCTGCAGCACCAACAACAGCACCAGCTGCCGATGAAAAGAAAAAAGAAGCAGCAGATGATGAAAAACTGGCAAGAAAATACAAAAACATGAAGCTGGAAGAACATGAAATTACTGCTATGGGTGAAGCTTATAAGAAAAATATGAGCGTATATGGAATGACTGTATATATTCAGAAATCCTGTATCTTAAAAGCAGCAAGAGCATTTCTGGTATTTAAGGCTTTGGAAGAAATTGGGGAAATTATTGTATCTGAGCCAAGCGTACAGGATATTGAAGATGAAAAATTTGATTTTGACTTTAGTTTATATCTGATTACAGAAGCAAATGAAGAAAAAGTGAAAAAGATTGTAACATCTGTTTCTGAAATTGAAGATGTAATAGTGGAGAAGATTGAAAATACAGAATCGATTTCGGGTTCTGCAGAAGCAAAAACAGAAGGAAAACCGGAAGTGAAGGAAGAAAAACCTGCACAGGCAGCAGCGCAGGCAGCACCAGCAAAACAGGCGGCACCTGCAAAACAGGCAGCAAAACCGGTTGTAAACAGAACTGTTCGTGTGGATATCGAAAAGCTGGATGCTTTGATGAATCAGGTCAGCGAGCTTATTATCGCAAAGAACAGTCTTGTTTCCATCAGTTCCACAGAAAGTGCAGATGCAACTTTACAGGGACTGCATGAACAGATTGAATATTTGGAAAGAATCACAACCAATCTTCACGAATCTGTAATGAAAGTACGAATGGTACCAATCGAAAGCGTTGTAAGCCGCTTCCCAAGAATGATTCGTGATATTTCCAAGAAATTGGATAAGAAGATGGAATTATACATGACTGGTGAAGATACAGAACTTGATAGAACTGTTATCGATGAAATCGGTGATCCATTGATGCACTTACTTCGTAACTCTGCGGACCATGGTTTGGAAGCAAATGATGTGCGTGTTCAGAGAGGAAAAGAAGAAGTTGGTTCTATTTTCTTAAATGCATATCAGGAAGGTAATAACGTTATCATCGAAGTTGGGGATGATGGTAATGGTATTGATGTGGAAAGTGTTAAGTCAAAAGGTATCGAAAGAGGTATCATCACACCAGAACAGGCGGAAACAATGTCAGACAAAGATATTATTGGCTTGTTGTTTATGCCAAGCTTTTCCATGGCGAAAAAGGTTTCTGACCTTTCCGGTAGAGGTGTAGGACTTGACGTTGTTAAGTCAAAGATTGAATCTCTTGGTGGCGATGTAGAAGTTAAAACAAAACTTGGAGAAGGAACCACATTTGTTATCAGACTTCCACTGACACTTGCTATTATTCAGGCATTGATGGTAGAACTTGGTGGAGAAAAATACGCAATTTCATTAAGTACAATTCAGACAATAGAAGATATTTCCGTATCCGATATTAAATATGTACAGTCAAAAGAAGTAATCCACATCCGTGGTGCGGTTATTCCAATTATCAGACTGGACAAGATTTTGGATATCGAACCAAGAGAAGAAGAACCGGAAAATCTTACTGTAGTTATTATCAAGAAGGGTGATAAACAGGCTGGTCTTGTGGTAGACAACTTAATCGGACAGCAAGAAATCGTTATCAAATCTCTTGGTAAATACATTGATAATACAAAGATTATCAGCGGTGCAACTATTCTTGGTGATGGTGAAGTAGCATTAATTCTTGACACAAATGTATTAATTTAGGGGGTGTTTGTTGTGGAAGATAACAAAGTAGGATTAGAAGGTATACAGTACATAGTTGTAAAAATTGGTAGTGAACAGTATGGTATTGATATCAAATATGTAGATAATATCGTGCGTTTGCAGAAAATTACAAGAGTACCAAAGATTCAAAATTATTTTAAAGGTGTTATTAACTTGCGAGGTGAAATCGTTCCGGTTATGAGCTTAAGATTAAAAATGAATCAGCCGGAAAGTGAATACACCAATGCAGCAAGAATCATTATTCTGAAATTGGAACCACAGGCAGCAATCGGAATGATTGTTGATGAAGTAAAAGAAGTGGTAACATTGGATGAAGATGAAATTGAAAAAGTAGTATACAATGCAAAAGATGAAAATGCCGGATATATTATCGGAATTGGTAAACATGAAGGCGAATTGATTTCATTACTTGATTTAAATGCAGTAATCGGTGAAAAAGAGAACGCGTAAGGTGGTGATGTCGTAATGTCAAAAGTTAATCTAAATGAGATAGATAATAAATATTACGATGTGCTACGTGAAATAGGAAATATCGGTGCAGGAAATGCAACAACAGCGCTTGCCCAGCTTCTGAATATGAAGCTGGACATGCGTGTTCCTAAAGTAGAATTGCTGGAATTCAATAAGCTGGCAGAAACTATTTGTGGAGAAGAAGATATTGTTGTTGGTATTTATTTATTCTTGGAAGGCGATATTAATGGAAGTATGATGTTTATGTTAGAAGAACAGTCTTCCCATATACTGGTAAATCATTTAATGGGAAGAGATACTGCCAATATGGAACCTTTCAATGAAATGGATTTTTCAGCATTACAGGAGATAGGAAATATTATCACGGGTGCATATCTTTCATCCCTTTCGGGATTAACCGGGTTATATATTAACGCCTCAGTTCCGTATCTTACGGTAGACATGGCAGGAGCTATTTTAAGTGTTCCGGCTATTGAATTTGGAAAGTTGGGTGACAGAGCATTGTTAATTGAAACAGAGTTTGGAGATGACATTGCTATTAACGGATACTTTATTTTGATACCTGACATGCCGTCATATGATGTAATTTTAAAATCATTAGGTATATAAAGAGGTGAAGTGAATGGCTGAGATGATAAAAGTGGGAATGGCGGATTTAAAAGTATGCCCATATCCAAATGCTGTTACAACTTTAGGACTTGGCTCTTGTGTAGGGATTGCATTGTATGATCCGGTAACGAAAGTAGCAGGGCTGGCTCACATTATGCTTCCAGACAGTACTCAGATCAGAAATAATGAGAATAAAGCAAAGTTTGCTGATACAGGCATTTTAGAACTGGTAGAGCAGATGGTGAAAGCAGGAGCGAATAAGTCAAGGCTTGTGGCTAAGATAGCTGGTGGAGCGCAGATGTTTGCGTTTCAAAATGCAAATAATTCGGATATGGTTCGTGTAGGAGAAAGAAATGTAGAATCCACCAAAAAAGTACTTAAGACGATGAATATCAGAATTCTTTCAGAAGATACAGGGTTGAATTATGGTCGTACGGTAGAGTTTTACTCAGAAACAGGAGATTTTGTCATAAAATCTGTTGGCAAACCAATAAAAACCATATAAAATAGAAGAGAGAAAATGGTAAAGCTATAAGCAATTTCGCTTATAGCATGTCGTGTTTATAGACATTCTTTCTCGAAAAATGAAATATATAGTGGAGGGGTTTGATGAAGACAAAGTATATATCTGCACTGGTAACTTTAACTGCCGGTGCAGTTGTAGCGGTAGCCGGGCTGATTAGTAAAGCACCAACAGAAATATTTGTAAGAAACGTATTTGTAACGTTGCTGATATCTTTGATTTTTGGATGGATTGCGGAGCGAATTGTAGCGAAAGCCATAGCTCCGGCACCATCCAGAGATGAAGATGAAGTCTTTGAAAATATCGAAGAAGTGATTCGTCGAGAAGAAGAATACGATGAAAAATATAACAATGGGAAAAAGCGTAAGAAAGAAGTGAAAAGAATTCCCGTAGGTGAATAAGAAAGAGAAAAAGCATTTAAGGAGCGGAGGCTAGAATGGACGAAGCAGGAAGAAAAGAATTATGGGATTTATATGCTAAAACAAAAAGTTCAGAGATTAGGGAAAAAATCATAGTAGAATATGCTCCGTTAGTAAAACTTGTGGCAGGTCGCCTGAGTATGTATTTAGGATACACGGTAGAGTATGATGATTTGGTGGGGTATGGAATCTTTGGTTTGATAGATGCCATTGATAAATTTGATAATGAAAAGCTTGTTAAATTCGAAACGTATGCATCTCTTAGAATCAGAGGAGCCATATTGGATCATATCAGAAAAATGGACTGGATTCCAAGAACGCTGCGTCAGAAACAGAAGAAGATTGACAATGCAATTAAGGAAATTGAGGCTGAACAGGGCAGGAATGCTACTGAAGCAGAAATAGCGAAGAATTTGGGGATTTCAGAGGAAGAACTTTTAAGTTGGCAATCCCAGATGAAAGTAACAAATCTGGTATCCTTAAACGAATATATGGATACTGAAAGCGAAAATGGCTATGGTATGGAAATCCCGGACAAGAAACAGTTTGCACAGCCGGAAAAAGTATTAGAAGAGAACGAAATGAAAAAAATGCTTGTAGAAGCAATGGATTTATTGACTGAAAAAGAAAAAAAGGTAACAGTACTATACTATTATGAGGAACTTACTTTGAAAGAAATTAGTGAAATTTTGGAAGTTTCAGAATCCAGGGTGTCACAATTACATACAAGAGCATTACAAAAAATGAAACAGAAGATGGGAAACTATGTAGGAATATTGGGGAATGTATAAAATTTCCAATACATAGGAGATAAAGATAAGAGGTGAAGTTATGGGGAAGAAAAATGGATATTTTGAATTGGTAATACATGAACATGGTACGTTTTTAAGGTTAATTCCTCCAACGGAAGGTGGAGAAAAGATAAATGTGGCAGAAGTGGCTACTTACCTTACAAAACAGAAAATTAATGGATTTGATGTGAGGGAAATTAATTCAGCAATTTTAAAAATGATGGATAAGCCAGTTGACATTTTGGTTACTTCTGATAAAATTATACCAGCATCAGAAACTGTTGCAGTAGATGTTTCCGAGGACAAAATGACAGTGACAGCAAGATTTTATCCGCCATCTAACGATGGAAGGCTGTTAGATAAAGACGGTATTATAACAGACCTTGCCATGGTAGGCGTAAAAGCCGGTGTGGATGAAAAAGCAATTGAAGAATTTTTAGGAAATAGAGAATACTGTAAAACGTATACTTTTGCAAGGGGAATTGAACCGGTTCAGGGGAAAGATGCAGAAATTACGTACCACTTTAATACAGAGGTCAGCTTAAAACCAACCATAAATGAAGATGGTACAGTGGATTTCCATAATTTAAATAACATTGCCAGAGTAAATGCAGGCGATGTGCTTGCAACTTTGACAAAGGAAGATTTAGGACATCCTGGACTTAATGTGTGTGGTGAAATCATTAAGCCTCGTGAGGTAAAACACAAAAAGTTAAAATATGGACGTAACATTAAAATTACGGAAGATAAGTTACAGATTATCACAGAAGTAAATGGTCATGCCTCTTTAGTGGAGGATAAAGTTTTCGTATCTAATATATACGAGGTAGAGGATGTAGATGCGTCTACCGGTGATATTAATTACGATGGAAACGTTTTAGTAAAAGGAAATGTCAGAAGTGGTTACACGATTATAGCAAAAGGAAACATTGAAGTAAATGGTGTTATTGAAGGTGCGGTATTAAAAGCAGACGGAGATATTTTGTTAAAGCGTGGAATTCAGGGCATGGGAAAAGCCGATGTGGAATGTGAAGGTAATCTGGTAGCTAAGTTTATTGAAAATGCAAAAGTAGTAGCTGGTGGATTTATTCAGACGGATTCCATTATGCACAGTAAAGTTTCCGCAAAAGGAGAAATTGAAATCAGTGGTAAAAAGGGATTTGTTACCGGGGGTGTGGTACGATCTTCCAAAATGATTTCAGCAAAGAATATAGGTTCTCCAATGGGAACAGACACGGTGTTAGAAGTTGGGGTGGATCCGTTGATGAAAGAACGATATCAGGTATTGCAGTCAGAAATCAGAGAAGCTGAAAAAGTTCTTAATACCAGTAAGCCGGTGTTGAGTGCTTTTTGTAAAAAGATGGGACTGGGAGAGAAATTCTCCAAGGAACAGCTTTTGAAATTACAGGAACTGCAGAAAACAGTATCTGAAAACGAAGCGAAAATCAACTCCAATATGAAAGAAATGGAAGAAATAGAAAGTCTGATGAAAGAGGAAACACATGCATGTATTAAAGCGCAGGGATATGTGTATCCAGGGGTAAAGATTGTAATATCAGATTCAAGCTTGTATATTCGTGAGAATTTGACATTTTGCCGTTTCATTCGTGAAAAAGGAGAAATTAAGGGGTATACTTTATAATATAATGACTGGGAGAAGCGCCTGTAGAGAAAGAAGGAGTTTGTTATGTCATCATTAATAAGACCGATAGATATGAGTGGAGTTGTACAACGCTCGCAGGAAGTATCTCAAATAAAACATCAAGAAAATAATAAGGCTTTTGTAGACGGCCAGAATTTTGGACAACACTTTAGCCAAGAGGTAAAGCATCAGATGAACAGCGTTACTGATTCCGAAAAAGGAGAAAGAAAGAAGGAACAGTACGATGCGAAAAATAAAGGTAATGGCAGGGAGTATGAAGACGGGCAGCAAAAAAAACGTAATAAAAAACAAAATACTGACAAAACAACATTAAAAAGTCAGAGTAATTTTGATATTCGTATATAAGGAGAATTATAATGAATGCATTAGAAGTAGTTCTGGTACTTATTGGTGTCGGTGCATACGCAGCAAGCTTTGTGTTACCTGAAAGAAATAAAGAAAAAACTGAAATTAATCAGGAAGAAATCGAAAAGATAATTCGTGAGCAGATACCTGTGGCGAAAGAGCAAATTGAAGTAGAAGCAAAAGAACAAGCAGAAGAAACCGTAGATAAAATCGAACGGGAATTAGAAAAATTGTCCAATGAAAAAATAATGGCAGTAAATGAATATTCCGATACCGTTATGGAGGAAATTCAGAAAAACCATACAGAAGTTATGTTTCTTTACAGCATGCTGAATGAAAAAGAGCAGGATGTAAAAGACGCATTGAAAGTGATTAATCAGGCTAAGGCGGAGTCACAGAATTTCTTTGAAAAGACAGTTTCGATTGTAGACAAAGTAGATCAGGAATTTGACCGAATTGACAAAGAATTAAAGGAATTTGAAGAACGTGCTTCCGATACGATTGGAGGTGTGCAGGCTCAGATAGAAGAAGTTATGAAAGAGCCATTAGTGATTCCAGAACCAATTACAGTTCAGATTCCGGAAGAAGAAGCAGATATTCAGAAAGTATTTGCTTCTCAGGAAGAAAAGGAAAAAGAAGAATTTGACAAAGGATTGATTGATACTTTGCATACAATGATACCTGACTTTGTTTCTGAGAATCAGGAAGAAGAAAGTAATGAACCGGAAGTTTTGGTGGAAAGAGAACCAAAGAAACAGCGTTTTAATTTCTTTAAAAGTTCAGAAGGAAACAAAAATGAACAGGTAAGAGAACTGTACAAGGAAGGTCTGTCAGAAGTAGAGATAGCGAAAAAGTTATCTATTGGCAGAGGTGAAGTCAGATTAATTATCGGTCTTATGGAACGATAGAATTCAGAACAAAATAGCAATAGAACAATAGAAGGTTCGTATAGGGCTTTCTATTGTTTTTTGATGTTATTGCGCATCCGTAGGGAGCTGTCAGTGGCAGATCCTGTAGGTTTAAGGAAGAAAGGACTGGAAAGTAATGAAACAAAAGTATTTTTTGCGAGGCTTGGCAAGTGGAATTGTGGTAACAACAGTGATACTGACCATTTCCTTTAACGCAAGAAAAGATGACATATCAGAACAGGAAGTTATAGCGCGTGCGGAAAAACTGGGGATGGTAATGGCAGAAGATGCGGATTCCTTGGCACTTACCGTAACACCTAGTATAGAAGTTACAGAGAAAGCTGAAATTACCGAGGAAGCAGCAGTTACAGAAACTGTGGAAGCTACTCCGGAACCAACAGAAGCAGAAGCAACCGCTACTCCAACACCGGAGCCAACCGAGGAACCAAAAGCAACTGCTACTCCAACACCGGAGCCAACCGAAGAACCGAAAGCAACTGCTACTCCAACGCCGGAAGCAGTACAGTCTTCTTCGGAAAAGAAAGTGCTTACAATCGTATCTGGAATGTGGTCAGATAAGGTGGCAAGAGAGTTACAGGCTATGGGTGTTATTGAAGATGCGGCCGATTTTGACCAGTATTTGATTCGTAACGGCTATGCAGAAAGACTTGTAGTAGGAACTTTTGAAATTCCTGCAGGAGCTACTTATGAACAGATAGCACAGATTATTACCCGTAGATAGGAAAAGTGTAGGGGAATTCATATGATTTATATACGTAAAGTTTTGGAAAATTCAGAAGACAAAAACAAAAGTCCTCATGAAGTATTACATGCTAAGGTACATGAGTTATTATGTTATGCCGTACAGGAAGAATATAGCGAAAAGGCAGATAAGCTTACCATGCGAAGTATGGAGCATGGTAAGCCTTATTTTGTGGAAATTGACCAGGAAAATAGAGAAATCATATCAGATATACACTTTAACCTGTCCCATAGTCAAGACATGGTTGCCTGTGTAGTCAGCCGTCAGCCGGTAGGTATTGATATAGAAAAAATGCGCCGTTATAATGCTAAAGTGGCAGATAGGATTTTAAGTGAGGAAGAATGGAACTATTTGCAAAGTTCGAAACAGAAGGACAAAGATTTTATACGTTTTTGGACATTGAAGGAAGCGTATGGAAAATATACCGGTAAAGGTCTGGGAACAGACTTTAAAAAGGTGCGGTTTCGATGGGATGATTGTGGGGATATATACTGCAGTGATGAAGAAGTCTATGTGTTCCAACGGGAAGTGGAGGAAGACTATATATTATCGCTCTGTGTAAAAAAATCCTCAGGGAATCATGAGTTGACGAATACGTGGATAGATGATAAAATCTATACTTGTTAAGAAAGGGAGAACTATATGCGTTATCATAATATTACAAAGGATGATATGTTGAATGGAGATGGATTGCGTGTTGTTCTTTGGGTTGCCGGATGTAATCACTGCTGTAAAGGATGCCAGAATCCAGTCACATGGGATACCGAAGGTGGAATTCTTTTTGATGAAGCTGCGAAACAAGAAATTTTTGCAGAATTGGAGAAGCCTTATGTGTCAGGTATTACTTTTAGCGGAGGAGATCCTCTGCACACAGCAAATACATACGAAGTAACAGAATTAGCCAAAGAAATTAAAAATAGATTTCCAAAGAAAACCATTTGGCTGTATACCGGTTATGATTGGGAAGCAATCAAGGATTATCCAATTATGGCATATCTTGATGTGGTAATAGATGGAAAATTCGAACTGGAAAAAAGGGACACACAGCTTCGTTGGAAAGGAAGCACGAACCAGCGTGTCATCGATGTACCGGAAACAAAAAAACTGAATAAAATAGTCATACATTGTGAAGATTATTAGTGTTTCAGGATAGGAGGAGCATATGAGAAGAATTGCAAAGTTTCATAAAGTAAGTTTTGAAAGATATTTGAAAGATTGGCAGGATTTGTTTGGATATGAACCGGAATCTGTGATTGCAGAACGGTATCAGAAGATTGAACTGCCACGCCGTGCCACCAAAGGGTCAGCCGGATACGATTTCTTTTCACCACAACACTTCTCTTTAGAGCCGGGAAAAACCATTACCATACCAACAGGTATTCGTGTAGAAATGGAAGAAGGCTGGGTATTGAAATGTTATCCAAGAAGCGGTCTGGGATTTAAGTTCCGTTTACAGTTAAATAATACAGTAGGAATCATTGACAGCGATTACTTTTATTCAGACAATGAAGGACATATTTTTGTAAAACTTACCAATGACAGCAATGAAGGAAAAATTGTAAATATAAATAACGGAGTTGCGTTTATGCAGGGGATTTTCGTGGAATATGGAATTACCTTTGATGATGAAGTAGAAGAAGTAAGAAACGGTGGCTTTGGAAGTACTACAAAAAAATAGTTAAGGTTGACAAATGATTCGGAAACGGGTATACTTTGAAAGTAAAATAGTTTGATATTCAAAATAATCAGGAGAAAATCATGACAACAAGAATTATTGGAACAGGAAGTTCAATTCCAAATAGAAAAGTGACAAATGACGATTTGGCAAAAATAATGGATACTTCCGATGAATGGATTTATTCCAGAACCGGGATCCATAACAGACATTTAGTAGAGCAGGAAACGACTACTAGTATGGCAAGCGAAGCTGCCAAAAAAGCCATGGAGGATGCAGGTGTTACACCTGAAGAAATAGACCTTATCATTGTAGGAACCGTTTCAGGAGATATGTGCTATCCAAGCACAGCATGTCTGGTACAGGCGGAAATCGGGGCAGTGAATGCAGTAGCGTATGACATCAGTGCAGGATGTTCCGGATTTTTATTTTCCTTAAATACAGCACATGCATATATTCAGTCAGGAATGTATCAGTGTGCATTGGTAATTGGTGCAGAAACCTTATCCAAAATGATGGATTGGAACGACAGAAGTACTTGTGTATTGTTTGGTGACGGTGCCGGTGCAGCAATTGTAAAGGCAGACAATGCAGGAATACGTGCTATGACACAGCATTCCGATGGCGCTGGTGGCGATGTTTTAGTTTGTAAGAATCGTGGATCAAACAATCCGCTTGTAACAAGTGATACTAAGTTGGATTACACAAAGATGGAAGGTCAGGAAGTATTTAAGTTTGCAGTAAAAATGGTTCCAAAGTGTGTTCAGGAAGTAGTAGAAAAAGCTGGACTGTCTATGGATGATGTGGATTATTTCTTATTGCATCAGGCAAACAAACGTATTATTGAATCCGTTTCAAAACGTTTGAAAGTGTCCATTGATAAATTTCCAACCAACATTGAACATTACGGAAATACTTCCGCAGCAAGTATTCCGATTTTATTAGATGAATTGAATCGTAAAAATACGTTCCAGAAAGGTGACATTATTGTAATGTCCGGATTTGGTGCAGGTCTTACTTGGGGTGCAACTTTACTGGAGTGGTAATTATATGGAATAAAAAGCTTTCTTTTTGGAAAACTACTTAAGAATAATGGTGGTTTACAGAAAGGAAGCTTTTTTATGAAATTTTTGGAAGAAAACATCCGAAGCGATTTGAAATCAAATATAACGTATTTTAACAACGTGCTAAATGTAAATAAGAATTTTGACATTGTGTATCGTGTGGTTCGCTTTGGTGGACGAGAGGCATGCTTTTACTTTGTGGACGGTTTTTTGAAAGATGAAATGCTGCAGAAAATGTTGCAGTATTTTAATTCCATTAAAAAAGAAGATATGCCAGAAGATGCTCATGAAATGTCAAAACTATGTTTGCCTTATGGGGAAGTGGATTTAGTAGCTGACTGGGAGAGTATCCTGAAAAATTTATTGTCAGGTGTGACAATTATGTTTATTGACGGTTACAGTCAGTGTTTAGCCATTGATTGTCGTACTTATCCGATGAGAAGTGTATCCGAACCGGAAAAAGATAAGGTGCTTAGAGGCTCGAAGGATGGGTTTGTGGAAACATTGGTGTTTAATACCGCTTTAATCAGACGGCGTATCCGAACACCGGAATTGACCATGGAGATTAAGTCCATAGGGGAAAGTTCCAAGACAGACATTGTAATCTGTTATATGGAAAACAGAGTAGATAAGGAATTTTTGAAAGATGTGATTGACCGACTTTCTTCTATTAAAGTGGATGCACTGACACTAAATCAGGAAAGTCTGGCAGAATGTTTGTATCAGTATAAATGGTATAATCCATTTCCAAAATTTAAGTTTTCCGAGCGACCGGATACGGCGGCAGCACAGATTTTGGAGGGGAATATTGTAATTCTGGTAGATAACTCACCGTCTTGTATTATTCTTCCTACTTCTATATTTGATATTATTGAGGAAGCGGATGATTACTATTTTCCGCCGATTACCGGTACGTATCTGCGTGTGACACGATATGTGATAGCCATTATTACGCTACTTTTGACGCCCACATGGTTATTGTTTGTAAATCATCCCCAATGGCTGCCGGAATGGCTGGAATTTACGGTGATTCGGGATGAGGTGAATGTGCCGGTTATTCTGCAGTTGTTACTGTTAGAGTTTGCCATTGATGGATTGAAATTGGCAGCGGTGAATACACCGAATATGTTAAGTACGCCGTTGAGTGTAATTACAGCACTTGTTTTAGGGGAATTTTCAGTAAGGTCAGGCTGGTTTAATTCCGAGGCAATGCTTTATATGGCATTTGTGGCAGTGGCGAACTACACACAGCAAAGCTATGAACTGGGATACGCTTTGAAATTTCTTCGTATGATTTTACTGGTTCTGACACAATTCTTCGGTATCTATGGATTTGTAGGCGGGATTTTGCTGACAATAATTTTATTGGCAACCAATAAGACAATTTCCGGTTCGGGCTACTTCTATCCGGTGCTTCCGTTTAACTTAAAAGAGTTTGGAAGACGCATGCTTCGTAGAAGATTACGCTATGAGGAGAAATAAGTCAGCATACTAGACAAGGATAAGGAGAAATGCTAAACTTAGGAACATATGAAAAAGGGGAAACAGACATCTGTTTTCAACATGTGGTAGAAGTTCTGCAGGTGCGTCTAATGCTTTGGCATATGTGCTAAAGCAGATTAGACGCATTAGGCAGTATATAGCCATGTTGGATTTAATGCAATAATACGTAGAAATGAGGTTTACTATGGAAATAACGAAAAAAATGAATGCGAATACCCTGAAAATGATAGCGGTTATCACTATGTTGATTGACCATCTGGGGGCAACACTGGTATGGGCTTATGTGCTTACCCTGAAAGGAGAGGCACAGCAGGACTGGTATACCATTTATTCTATTATGCGAAAAATTGGAAGACTGGCATTTCCTATTTACTGCTTCTTTATTGTGGAAGGTTTGGAACATACACGAAATGTGAAGAAATACATAGCCAGACTTTTGGTTTTTGCATTGATATCAGAAATACCGTTTGATTATGCTGTTGCAGGTGAGTTCACATTTGCTTATCAGAATGTTTTCTTTACCTTAGCAATCGGATTAATCTGCATCTGGGGACTGAAAGAGATAGAAATACGTATTCCGGATAACAAGAAACAAATTCTGATAAAAACACTTATCATTGTGCTGGGAACTTGTGTGGCCTACTTTATGAACACCGATTATAGCGGATTTGGTGTCTTTATGATAGTGTTGTTATATTTATTTAAAGAAAAGCGAAGCATTCAGTGCATTGTAGGGGCAATCGGATTTGCATGGGAGGTAACAGCACCGATTTCTTTCCTATTGTTATATTTTTACAATGGCGAAAAGGGAAAAAAGATAAACAAATATTTCTTTTACGGATTTTATCCGGTGCATCTTGCTATTTTGGCAGTGTTAAAAATAGTCTGTTTTGGAAGCTAAGGCTTAAGCACAGATATCTTTCTTTTGCATAATATAATAGTGAAGTCTTTTTGAAAGGAATTTTAATATGGCAGATTGCAGATGTAACAGAAATATGTCTGGAAGAAACTGTTATGAAAAACAGGAAAGCTGTATAGATAAATTTCCAGTAGGTATGACATATGTGCCGTGGCAGAGCTGGAATCAGATTTACGAATTTGACAAGGCATTGCATCAGGGCACACTCTTTCCGGAATTGGATAAACCGTTTATCGGAAGGAGGGCGTGTCGATGAATAATTCATGCCGAATGAACAGAGAACAACTATTTGACTGGATTAATATGATAAGTTTTGCAGTAGTAGAAACTGCACTGTATCTGGATACCCACCCATGTGATACGGAAGCGTTAAAATTTTATAATGAAATAGTAGAAATGCGTAAGAATGCTATGTATGAATATTCCATGCAGTATGAACCTCTCACACTGGATTTGGCAGGAAATACAGAGGGAGAATGGAAATGGGCAACGTCCCCATGGCCTTGGGAAGGAGGTAAGTGCTAAATGTGGAATTATGAAAAAAGATTGCAGTATCCGGTAAATATTAAGGAGCCGAATCCTCAGTTGGCGCAGGTGATAATCAGTCAATTTGGCGGTCCGGACGGCGAGTTGGCAGCCTCCATGCGTTATTTATCCCAAAGGTATGCTATGCCATATCGTGAGGTTATGGGAACGTTAACGGATATCGGAACGGAAGAACTTGCACCTCAATGATATACATTATAGGTGCAAGTCAACGTTAAGGTGAATTTCAGTCTTAGAATAAGGGGTTCCGACACCTTTGGAGTGATTAACACCAACCAGACGGACAGCGCGCTCCCTTGTATAAGTTATTCGATTGATGCATGCTTTTAACAGCTTATTTTTCTTTGTAGCAGATATATCCGGATTATCAAGGGCGTTAAGCGCATCGGTAAAACTCTGCAACCGTTCTTCATAGTAAGTAACATCTGGTGGGAGAGCAGAACGGGCATTGGCAAGTGATTTTTGTACATCTTCTTTTTCCTTCAAAACCTTTCTGTTTAATAGTTCGAAAATATGCTGAGGCATAGCTTCTTCGGAGTATTTTTCCCACTGCATAATTTCCTTCTTTTCAAGTTCATTAAGCTTTGCTTCGAGTCGGTTGATATGCTGCTGCTGAAATGAATAAGTATTATCTTCGATATTTTCAATCTTTACTTGAAAATCATGGATACAATCCTGCAGTATATTATGAATCAGATCGGACATTTCTGCGAACGTGCAAGAACCGGTACCGCAAAAAGTCTGTGCATCACAAAGAAGTCGCGACGCAGAGCGTTGAACACCATTTCGTTTATAGGTTCGCAAACTCATCGCTCTACCACATTGACAATAAATTAAGCCGGCGAAAGGGTTGGTTAGCTTAGTACTTGGTTTAAGACGAGCGTTTCTACCTCGCTTTTTCATGGCAGCATCGAATAGTTCTACGGAAATGATTGCAGGGTGTCTGCCCTCGCAAACCAAGTATTCACCATGTGGAGTTTTAGGTCGAGTCTTTTGTACTTCCCCATCTTCGACGATATTGGTAGTCTTGCGCCGATTCCAACGTACTTTTCCTATATAATGTACATTTTCAAGGATGTCTTTGATACTCGCTTGCTCCCAGTGTGCAGCTTTTCTTGGTTTAAAACCAAGTTCATTTAGACGGTGTGCAATATTAACACGTCCCATATCCTGATTAACGTACATGTCAAAAATCAGACGTACCACGTTAGCCTCTTCTTCGTTAATCTTTAATGTGGGACACTTCTTTTTACCATCCATGACAAAAGCTTTGTCATACCCGTATGGAGCAATAGAACCAATAAAATTCCCCTGACTGACAGATAAGAGCCGCCCACGATTCATTATTTTCTTCTGATATTCTAAAAATTCATTTCCGCGCTTTAGTTCCCGTTCAAAAAAATCCCGGTCATATTCATTATTAAGGTCATATATTTTTTGTGGTGTAATGACAGCAGTGTTAGTATACCTCAGAAGCTTCATAAGCCGCCCACAGTCCTCTAAATCACCACGACTAAGTCTTTGTACCTCGACAACTAAAACAGCCTTTATTTTGGGCGATTCAATGCGTTTCAGAAGTTTTAAAACTTCTGGACGGTCATCGATGGTTTCTCCAGATACAACTTCGCGGTAAATGTTTTCCTCAGGAATAGCTGTTCCGATATTCTGCTCAACCCATTTACTTAAAATATTCTCATGCTTTTCTAGGACTTCTTCTACACTTAGCACAGGATCATCCGACCGTGATTTTCTAAGATACTCCAGCACTTCGTCACTCTTATAATTTGGTGTTTCATAGCCAAACATCTTAATTTACCTCCGTAACAGATTTTTTAATAACAATTTGTTTTCCGTCAAATTCTAACGTAAGAGCTTTATCAATGGGCGAAAACCCCAGTTTGTCTGCCCATGCCTTGGGGATAGAAACTTTGCAATTATACGCATTCTTACTGGCATTACCGCCGGCACGAGCGATAATCATATGTGCTTTTCTTAATTCGTTTGCCAAACCAATTCTCCTTTCTAAATATTTATAAAAGTTTTTCGTTTCCGATAATGATTATAGAGTATTGGTAACCAATAATCAAGAGATATTTATAAAATTAATGTTGGGAGTAAATACTAAAGAAAAGGAGAAATGAAATGGCAGAAATTACATTGTACAAGTATAGGAGAGGACGGAATCTTACTTTAGAAGAAGTTTCGGGCAGGACAGGAGTAAGCAGAGCGGAAGTCAATAAGATAGAAAATAACAGGGTATCGCCTACTTTGGATACATTGGAAAAAATAGCGGCAGGGCTAGAGTGCAAGATAGAGGATTTATATTATTCGGACTATAAATAATTCTTTATTATATCATACTTATACTATTAAAAATACCTATAAAAATTTTTTTCTCATATGTGAGAAATATTTCAAAAAACAAAGACAAAACGCTTAAAGAGTGTTAATATGTTTCAGCAAGGTGGTGTTAAAAAAGAATGAAAGGAGGATAGAACAATAACGTGGAACACTACAAGAAAAAAATAGCAGAAATGCTGGAAGAAATCCAAAATGAGAAATTTCTAAAAATGTTATATGGTTTCACAAAATCATTATATAATATGGAGAAAGCAGAGGCATAATCGCCTCTGCTTTTAAAAAATAATTTATTTTACTGTCACTTTACATTTTGCGGTGCAGCCGCTTTTCATCTTTAAAGTAACATAAGCCCTTCCTTTTTTGATTCCCTTGATTTTTCCGCTTTTACGATTAACTGTAACTACTTTTTTATTAGAACTGCTCCAACTGGAAACAGAGTCCCCTTTAGTTTTACTCTTTATTTTTAAGGAAACAGAATTTCCTACATTAACGGTTATTTTCGATTTTTTCAACTTAACAGTTGCTTTTAATTTGGAAAGTTTCTTTGTTTCAGATTTTGAGCATACTACACAGGTACGTTTCTTTTGACCGGCTTTAAAAATAGTTGCCTTTTTACTTGTTTTCCAAGAAGAAAAAGTATGTGCGGTAGTTGGAAGTGTTTCCGTAGCTAAAATTTCGTTGCATTTAGAGCATGTAACCGTTTTCTTACCGGTTTTGGAACAGGAAGCCGGCGTTACAACTTTCCAACCGTCAGAGGCGTGTCCTGTTGCGGGAATGGTTTCTGAAGAAACCTTCGAGTTGCAGTAGATACAATGATGTGATCTTGAACCGGCAGCGGTGCAAGTAGCCTCTTTATCGGTAGTCCAGTCGGATGAAAAATTGTGTTCATAGATTCTTATAGTATAGGGCACAGTACGTTTGGTTGAAGGCTCTGTAACTAGCAATGTATATTCGCCAGGGGTACCTATTGTCAGACGATAATATTTTCTGTAAATTGTATCACCATCAGAATCTGTTTCTGAAGAGGAGGAAACTAGTTGGATGTCTGCATCAGGAAGTTCCGGAATAGTCAAGGTGCAGGTTTCGTCATAGAAACTAGTTATTTTAAAGGAAAAAGGAATATTACAACAGGAAATCTCATCATAGTCCTCTTCCCTTGGATAATCAGCATATGAGTTAATAGGGGTAATAATTAATAGTAACAAAAATATTGGAATTGATAATAAAAATTTTTTGAGTGAATTCATAATAACCTCCAGTTATGTAATATGGTGCTTGAAACATGATACTTACTCAAGCAATGTTTTGTTTAACTCAGTGTTCCATTTATCCTTGATACGGGTTAGCTCGTTAACACTTTGCGGTGGGAAAAATTGACTGTAGTATTCCATAACAATAAACCAGTGGTCAACTCTGTCAATTCGTCCTTTTGCGGTTTGCAATTCCAAAGCCTCTCTAAAATTGTTTCTGAAACTTTTATTCAGGAATCTGTTGATTAAGAGATATTGGTTTTCAATATAATATGGATATTCTAAATCATACTTGAAAAGCTTATAGAATTTTGTATGTTCTTTACATTCGGGAAGAAGCTTATCTAAACGTTCCAATGTTTCGAAAAAGGTCTTTGCTTTTACAGTGGAATTCATCTTCTTTATGCAGGAAAGAACATATTGTAGTTGTTTTTTTGCTGGATAATATTCATCATAGAGAACATGGTAATAATCGTCTGTATTGTCGTAAGAAATAGGATGCATATATTCTTCGGCATCTTCCACGTCTTCCGAAAATAGAATATAAGTATACTCGTTACTATCTTCTTGGTTTTGTTCCCTTGATAACACCAGGGCATAAGTTTTTGACTTTATCAAATCCCAGATACTCACGTAACACCTCCTAACTTTGAGTGATATAGCTCAAAAAGTTTTACAGTGTGTTTTTGAAAATATTTAAGACTGATACATAGAATAGATATAGTACAGTCTAACTTCATTGGCATTACTCCTCTCTCGTGTAAAATAAAAAACAACTAAATTATAACACATAATTGAAAGAAATAAAAACACTTTTTAAAGATAAAGAAATAAAAGTGAAAAAGAGAAAAGCGAAGTAGTGTTCCACTTCGCTTATTCCGTAATTTTTTTCAGTTTTTCAAGGAAACTCCATATAAGTTCTTTGTCCTGAGGAGAAAGATTGTAGTAGCCAACAATAAGTTTTTTGGCTCGTTCATCAGTGATACCGATTTTGGCACAAACAGCACCGAAATCGATATCTTCATCTGCAAACATTTCTCCCTCACCGGTTCGGAGCCAATGCTCATTCACATTGAATTCTCGGCAAATGGCTTTGAACATTTGATTGGTAACATCCCTACCACCATTTTCAATGTTTGAAATGCTAGATTTTGCTACTCCAAGACGTTCGCCAAATTTTGCACCGGATAACCCAAGCGCCTTTCTAAGTTCCCTAATTCGTTGATTCATTTGTTAATCACATCCTTTTTAGGCGTAAACTAATCTACCTTTTGGCTGTGGGATTTCTCTTCCTTGCTCTTTGGCAGTTTCAATCCATTCTTCAATTATAATTTCTACATTTTCCAGAGCATGGGCAGCGGTATCACCATCTGCCATGCAGCCGGGAAGTTCCGGAACTTCAACAATCCAACACTCATCATCATCTGACCAAAAAATAATACGTTCATACTTTTGCATAATCATACCTCCATTTTATATTTTAATATTAAATTTCGTACTTGTTTCACCTGATAAGGCTTTGCTTTATTTCCGTCGGGCTGTATATTAATGATTTCATCTATTCCATCTTTATAGTATATGAAATGATCACCTTTCACCCGGCATTGAAAGCCTAAAACTTCTAATATTTTTTGCAACTCTGAAAAGCGTATGTTTTTATCCTTTGTGCCGCTTAATATTTCAAAAAGAATCTTTTCGTTGGTTGGCATTAGCTCAACTCCTTTCGTATCAATAATAGCATGCGGAAAAATGTAAGTCAATGAAAAAAAGTTTTCAAACGGAACAAAGAAGTATTGACAAAGTTTCAGAAATGAACTAAAATGTTTTCAAACGAAACAATAAAAGTGAGGTGGGAAAAACGAGATATAGAAAAACAATAAGGCACGAAAGGAACGAAAAAGCATGGAATTATTAGGTAAGGTATGGGGACTACAGTTATTACTGATTACAGCAATATGTATATGCATATCGAAAATAACGGGCGAGAAATTTTTCATCATTTTGGCGATTATGATTGATATAAGCACAATGCTGCTTTATATAATAGCCCTGCGCTTATAGATTAAAAGGTAACTCTTTATCGTTGTAGGAATCAAACAATGCCATTATTTCTTTGGATGACGTAGTTATAAAATCACCTCGAGTCATATGGCTTTCCACTTGGCAGAGCGGATAATGCCGGTATAGGACAGAGGCAAGAAAAATATAAATAAAAAACAGAGGAGGCGAACGCTTATGTTGCTTGAATTAACAGAAAAAGATCTGGAGGAAGGCAAGAAAATTAATGAGGAATTTTCAAAATTGAGTAAGGAAGGAAAGTGCATGTTGCTTGGCTATTTTTCGGCCTTGCAGGATAAGGAAGCGACAGAATCGCGGAAAGGAGAGTAAGCGATGGAAAAAGATGGTAAAAGAACGATGAATAAGAAACCAAAAGAGCCAAGCATGCTTGAAATTGTTTCGTTTAGTGTATTTTTTGTGCTAGGAGTTCTAACGGCAATATTTTTCAAGGAAGATATCTTGAACTTTATCAAGGTTTGGTTATCAACCAGATAATCACTTCTGCAACGGCAATGGCAACCAATAGGAAAGAGGTGAGAGAGTGGAAAATTCAACAGAGGATAGTAAAAAGTTAAAAGATTTTGAAACTTATGAACTGGTAGAAGAATTAAAGAGAAGAAAAGGAGTAACTTTTGAAACGACAGAACCATATGAGAATAAGAAAATTAACATAGAGGGTCCTGCCGTAACGCTTATAGTCATAGATTAGTTGATTTTTCTATATGTATAAGCATTTTTAATGTGTGCAGCATGGTAGCTTCCTTTGGATGAAGCATTCATAAGTCCATGATATATAGATTCAGGAACATTGAGGTAGTCATATATGCCACCAGAGTGAAACTAAATACGCAAAATCTGTCCATCATATCCAACTGCACAAAGATTAGAAGAATTGACTGGAATCATATTCATAAGGAATTCCTCCTTTCATACATACTAGGACATGGCAGTGTCCTGTAGGTACATTATAGGAGAAAAAAGAAAAAATACAATGGTCATAAAAACTAAATACCGGGTACTGGAAGCCATGCGGGAGAACCCCTTCGATTATTTCAATTTTATTACTCCATACCTAAAAAAATGCATATTTTGTACTGAAATTACATTACTTCCCGCATGGTGTCCAGTGCCCGGTAGTAGAAATAGAAAGGAAAGAGAAGGAATGACAAAAGAAGTAGAAGAATCCGTTGAGGAAACAATAAAAGCAATCAGCAGAGCAACAAGAGCGCATATAGAGCAAGGGAGTTATGAAAGGGCGATTCAATTAACAAATGCTTTGTCGGAATTGATAAAAGCTAAAGCAAATTGTCGACCTGAAAGCGTATATGGCGGATACAGTACAGCCGCTAGGATACGGTATTAATCATTATGTTTTTCGATAAATTCGAAAACCCAAATAAGTGTGCTGATCAATACATAAATTTATCCAACCGGAATTAGTACAATCTGACGTTACATAGATTTTAAGAAAGGAGATAAGGAATTGGTAACAATGATGGAAAAAGTTAAAGAAGTCCGGCAGTATAATTTTCCGAATGCAACAGTAACAGTACGCATCCCGGATTTGACACCGGAAGAATATCAAAAGCGGCACCGAATATTAGAACGTGCGGCGGAAGAAATATTAAAAGAGAAGCAGGACGTAGAACGCAGAAATGCTGCAGTGCATAAGTAGAGGAGAGAAATGAAGGTAAATGATTACGGCGTGTCGGTAGGAATTAAGGAAAGAACTACTGTAAAAGAAATTTTGAAAAAAAGGGAAGCACAGTTAGAATATGTCCAATTAAAGGACAAAAACGGATATCCGGTAGGAGATTGGACTGTTGGCACATGTAAAAGAATTTTAGGACACGAAGAAGTGGCTAGAGTGAAACCTATAAGTGAAAAAACAATAGAAATTCAGCTGGCGAATTTTTGTTAAACAAGAAAATTACAGGAGGAAATAGTATGTGGGAAGAACCGCAATTAATAGAAATGGAACAGAGAGAAGTTGCACCGGTGCAACCAACAATAGGAGAATGCGAAAAATGTGAAGGTGTCCTTCTGAACGATGGTTTATTTATTGGCTATGAAAGGAAGGCAGGGTAATGATGAAGCAAAAGATTTTAGCAGTAGCCTTGGCTATGACCGGAATAACAGCAATGGCCGCAAGTGCAAGAGTAGTTGTAAAGGCGGAGCAGTTAGGACTATTTGGGAATTATAAAGAAATGGAGGCAACAGCCTATTGTGACGAAGGATTGTGTTATGACGAAACGATACCGGTAGAAGGTATTACCTGCGCCGCAGCCAAGCAGTACATAGGCAAGACATTTGTAATCTACGATGAAAACTGGACCTTAATAGGAATTTTCGAATGCCACGATACTGGTGGAGATTATCGGATTAAGAATGGAACAGTAGTAGATATCTACACAGAAAATGCAGCAATCTGCAATGAATTTGGCAGGCAGAAGGTGTATGTGCAGATTGTAGATGCTGCAGGTTAGGAGGAAAGAGATTGAAGCAACCAAAGAAGTTAACCAGAGAGCAGAAAGAAATTGTATCAGCTCATGGACTGGTAGCAAACAACTGGATGTTTGTAGAGAGTGCGACCGAGAGCCACATAAAAGTAATTAACAAAACATCCGGAAAGATAAAGATTTTAGACATATATAAAAAACGGAATGCTTCCCCAACGCCGACCAAAGCAAAGAAGCATTCCAAACTCCTGTAATTAATAAATAATTACGGGACAATTATACACCAAAATAGGAAAAAGAGCAATGAAAGAAGAATTGGAGATTGCAAAGAAGGAAGCAAGAAGCTTTTCTGGACTGAAGCCGCCAAATAATGCAGTTCTGCTCGGAAAAGAACAAAAGAATAACGATACAATAAATTATTACAAAGATTTCGCCGGTAATTATTATTACGATACGGAGAACGGCAGAAAATTTGAACAGGAAATGCAGGAGAGGGTGAAGCGACGAGAGGAAGAAAAGAGAAGAAATAGAAGACGCGGGAAAATTGCATAGAAAACAAAAATAGAGTGGCTCTGCAAAGCCACTCTAAAAAATACCTCAAAATGAAATATAAGATATATAAATTATATCATTTCTGAGATATGCAGTCAATGAAAAAAACTGAGAAAATAGGGGGATTTGAAGCCCCTACGCTACACAATAAGTATATTAAACTTAGATACAGAGGTGATAATTTTGTACGAAAAAGTAGAGTACGATATGGACTGGGTAATAGAGGTTGAAAACAGGTATCCATGGAGATGGGGAGCACCGGGAATAAAAAGGCAGCCAAGGAGGAAGAAAACCCCAGAAGAAATTGCAAGACAGAATCAGAGGAATCGTGAAAAGTACCTACAACGATTGATAATTACAAATTTTAGAAAAGGCGATTGGCATTTGGTATTAAAGTACAGACCAAAGGACCAACCAGATACATGGGAAGAAGCTAAAAAGCGTGTCAAGAAGTTTATAGACCGGATGAGGGCAAAGTATAAAAAAGCCGGAATCCCATTTAAGTGGATAATGATTACAGAACGCGGAAAAAGAGGACGAGCCTTCCACCACCATCTGATTATTCAGGATGCGGCGGCTCTGAACACAATGAAACTGGTAAAAGAGCTCTGGCAGTATGGAAATACATGGTGGACGGACTTATATGAAGATGGAGAATATAAAAAACTGGCAGAGTATATTGTGAAAAAAGAAACGAAAGATGAGGATGAATGGTGCAGTTATTCCAGAAGCCGCAATTTAAAGAAACCAAAGAAAAAGAAAAAAAGAATGTTTAGGAAGCGTTGGCCGGAAGAACCGAAGCCGAAAAAGGGATATTACATAGTAAAAGAATCTATTGTAAACGGAGAAAATCCGGTAACGAAATATCCGTACCAAAAGTATACCATGAGGAGGCTGGATTGAAATTGTTTGAGGTGAATGTTTATATTGCGACCACATGGACGAGCCCAGCGCAGAAAAACGGAAAAGTTATGTGGCTTGTGGAATTTATAAAAAAGGACAATACCCCAGAAACGAGAGAAGGAATATTGATGATAGAAGGAACAGAAATGGAAGCGATACTGGCTGGATTAAAAACGGCAATTTCCATTCTGACAAAAAGTTGCTCCGTTAGAGGCTTTATGCGGAAAAACGGAGTTTTGAATGCCTATCAAAACGACTGGATTTCAAAGTGGAAAGAGAACGATTTCAAAAATTCCAAGGGCGAGGACATAAAACACAAGGGAAAATGGCAAGAATTGTTAAAAATACTGGAAAAACATGAATATAGCATAGAGGAAGGCTTGGGAGAATACGCAATGTACATGGACAGTAAAATGACGAAAAACGTTGATTTTCCTCTAAATGAGGAGGCGTGAGTGGGTGGCAGAGTACAGAAAGAAATGTATAGTATGCAATAAAGAATTTATAACGAACAAAAGGCACAAGAAGACCTGCGACAGTGTGTGCAGCAAAGCAAACCACAGGCGCTTGAATAAGGAAAATAGAAAAAGAAGAAAAACGCAAGAAGTACGAAGAGAAAAAAGAGTGAAAAAGAAAGAGATAAGCGAGCTGGCAAGAATCGAACAACTGGCACGCCAACATGGAATGACATACGGAAATTACGTAGGAATTGTTGAGAAAGGATGATGAAGATGTACGAAAAATTTGGAGAATTTGATAACGTAGAAGAATTAAACAAAGCAGCAGCAGGTTTCTTGGCCGAGGGGGATTTTAAATCTCTAAGAGAACTTGCGGAAGAAAACGGATTGGATGGAGAAGATGCAGAGGACTATATTACCGGAGATATTCCGGAGTTTGCAACCGTTTTTAGTGCAGCCATGGGAAAATTAGACCTGGAGGAAAAAGAGATAAATAAAAAGAGTGCAATCGAGAAGATGCCATTACTGGTAATACACAATATGACAAAAGGAATGTGTACAGACGAAACCATAGCAGCGGCAGTGATGGGGAAAGGCAAGAGAATAGAAGCAATCTATGGGTTAATGCGAAAAGCGGCACAAAAGCACAAAAGCGGTGGAACAGGAATCTGCTGCGGAACAGACAGAGAACTTTGTAATGTCATCCGGGCATATTACACCGAAGGCGAAAAGAAGGCAGCGACAGTGATAGAAAATCTGTACAAGTAAGGGAGGCACACATGAATAAAAGAGAATTGCTTAAACTCCCATGCACAGCCCCGAAGTGGATGATAGAAAAAGCAGAAACATACACAAAAGATACGTTTCTGCTGAGAAGAAAATTCGGCTCCGTAAGCACATACGAAATTTATTTAAAAAGAGAACTGCTTGCGGGTGACACTGTACCGACATTTATTATATTCCGAACCAAGAATGACTGGATAAATTATAGTCCAAAAGAGGGACGGTGGACAAAAGCAAAGTTTGAAAACGCAACGATAGAGGTAAGAGAAAGTGGAAGGGTGTACTGGAGCGTATTTTATACGGTGGGCCAGTACAAAATCCTGAGAAATCTTAGAAGATGGCAGAATAAAATTGGTGAAAAGCGTCTAAAGGAAAGAAGACGCAAGGAAAGAGAAAAAATAGACGGAATAATGCGAAAAGTCCCGGAACTGCCGCCGGATTTCGATAATTTTATAGAAAACGACCTGATGAAACAGGCGAACTACATAATCTATAACAGGAAAGAAAACAAAGCATATTGTACAAAGTGCAAGGTAAATTACACACTGGAAGAACTTGAAATAAAAAACAATACAAAGACAACGCATATGGGGGATTACCAGTGTTGCCCATACTGCAATAATTGGCTAAAGCAGCTATCCAACGGCATGAGCAGAACAAGAAAAGGCTTTACGTATGGAACAGAGGTGATGCAGAACTATGAAAACGGTGTCGTGGTAAGAGAATTTACGGTATACAGAGATTTTGTAAGAAATGACACTGACATGAAAACTGAGTACTACGAGATACACAGATACATATTTACGCCAAAGGGTGCGCGGCAATATGAGTATGTATATACAGACGAAGCTGAAAGAAGGGTATGGGTAGACAGAACAGATAAAAACTTTAAAATCATAGGCAGAGAAGATGGAAAGTATTACCCGCAAAGTGTAAAAGAGATAATAGAAAAATCCGGTCTGTACTATGAAGGACTGGGTGAACTATTGCAGGCACAGGTAGATAAACGAACGTATGCAACAGGATTAGAGCGTCCTCTAGATAGATTATCAAGAAAGCCGTACATAGAACAGTTGGTAAAATCCGGTTTGCATGAAATAGCAAGCCTAGAGCTGGAAAACGCGCACAACACAAGATACACAGTAAATGTAAAAGAAACAAAACTAACAAAAATGCTAGGTATAAACAAGGCAGAACTTAAAATACTTAGGGAACAGAAGAACCAAGGGACTACACTTGAAGTAATGCAGGAATATCACGACAACAACAGAGTGCCAACGCAAGAGTTGATAGAAACCGTAGTTACTGCTTGCACTAAAAGGGAAATCAATATAAGGGACATCGGAATGCTAATAGAGAAAGGTGTCGGAGAACAAAAGGTTCTTGCCTACGTAAAAGAACAGGGATTTGTTTAACGGACTTTATCGACCACTTGGAATTAATGGAAAAACTTGGAATACCCCGTAAGAAAAACAATATTTATCCAAAAGATTTTGAAAAATTCCATCAAGATGAAATCGAAGAAGAACTGTTAAGAGAGGGAAACAAAATATCGAACAAAACAAACGCAGAGTTTCAAAAAACTTATGCGAGATGGAAAAAGATAATTAAAAAGCAAAAAGTAACAACAACGGATGGAAGATATCAATGCATTCTCCCAGAAAGTGCAGTGGATATCAAGATAGAAGGAAGATGTCAGCATCATTGTGTCGGCGGTTACGTTGACGCAGCCGCAAGAGGAGCAACATTAATATTCTACATCCGGGAACAAAAAGAGCAGCGGTTGTACACGGCAGAGTATAAGAATGGGGAATTAATACAGGTGCGGGCAAGGTATAACGCGAACCCGACACTGGAGGCGAGAAAACTTGCGGAACAATTTGCTAGGGAGCTGGCAGCGGCAGAAGAAAAAGAAGCAAAGAAGAATAAGAAACAGATGGCAAAGGCAGTATAGGAGGAGAACATGGAAGAAATTCAAACAAAAATAGCAACCAAAGAAATAGTAGCACAGGAAACCTATGAGGACTTCAAACAAACGTTGCAAACAGAGTTACGAAAGAACATGGAGGGTTTTATAAAAATCGGTTATCTGCTAAAAGTAGCACGAGATACAGATGTTTTGCATAAATCCGGTTATAAAAGCGTAACGGAGTTTGCGGCAGCGGAATACGGACTGACCAAGGACGTTGTAAGCCGCTATATCGCCATAAACGACCGTTATTCGGAAAATGGATATGGAGAGAAGCTTAAAGAAGAATACAGCCGGTTCGGGGTAGCAAAACTGGCAGAAATGCTGACATTATCAGACGAAGTAATAGAGAGCCTAAGCCCACAGCTTACAAGAACGGAGATACAGGAGATTAAGAAAGAAATCAAGGAAGAAGAAAAGATAACTGACCTTGAAGTCATGATGGAATCAATGCAACCGACAGAACGTCCGGCATTCGATACGCTGGCAGAAGATGCCTTATACCAGTACTTAAAAGAAAATAAAGAGGAGTTCAGAAAAATCTTTGAAGTAATGGAGAAAGGTGGAAAGTACGAGGAAGTAACAGAAAAGCTTTTGGATATCATCGCACCGAGCGGAGTTGTTGCCAAAACAACAAGAATCCCGGGAAAAGGCAAAATTATGATATCCATAAGGGGGAAAGATGAAAACATAGACTTCCTGAACGTGCGAAACAATGAAAAAGAGAGCCATGATTGGAAAACGATAGCCACATTTCTTGATGAAATGTTAAGCTGTACGGAACATAGTACCAATGCGGAAGAAACGTATGAGGAACTGTACGGAGTGTCATTCAATACACAGGAAGAGAAAGCGGAACATTTAGGGGAAATAAAGGAAAAACCGGAAGTTGCACCGGCGCAACAGGCAGAAAACAAGAATATTGTTATAACTGAAACGAAAAACAAAGATATTGCGGGCGAAGCAGCGGAAGAAACAGGTATAGAGCCTGTAGCAGAGTTCGCGAAGTCAGAGCTGGAAACAGAAGTGGAAAAGGTAACCGGAGAAGTAGTAGAGAAAACCTCGGATTTAGAGGAAATAAAGGAAAAATCAGCAATTGCTTTTATAAAACGCTATACCACAAGGCTGGAAGCTTCTGAAAATATGCGTGATGAGGTGTTCGCTATACTTGATAAGGTACATAAAAGTGAATGGATTTTTGAACATAACGGTGAAGACATTTTCGTCATAGAAACAGCGGGATACTTGAAATTACGATGGAGAGGAGAAGAAATAACCACATTCCACTGGGCGGACTTCTACGAACTTATGCATAAGGTGTATTGGAAAGAAGATTACATAACCCCAGTGGAAGGAGAAAAAACCGAAAGTTGCACCGGTGCAACCGAAGAACAGGTGGAAGGTCAGGCTGCAATAGAAGATTATCCGGAATATTTACCGGAAGGCACAAAAAGCAACATGGAAATCTGGCAGGAGATAAAGGAAGATGTAAGGACAAGAATGGAATCTATTACAAAAGCAATGGCAGAGGATAACTACAACCTGCTTAAATGGGATGCTAAAAAACTCGTAGAGCTAATGGAGGCAATCCGATGAAAAAAAGCACAAGAGCAAGAGAATTTTCCACAAAAACAAGAGAAGTAATTATAGAGCGTGACAAAATGAGCTGTATCTTTTGCAAAATGAATTATCACATGAAAAGCACCACACAAGTCGGTTACATAATAAAAAGCATAATGCATTACATACCAAGGTCCAAAGGAGGTCTTGGTATCGAACAGAACGGAGCAATCGGCTGCCAGTACCACCATGAGCTGCTAGATAACGGCAACAAAGGTTTAAGAGGAGAAATGCTAGAGTTATTTAAAGAATACCTGCAGGAGCATTACCCAGACTGGAACGAAGAAGAGTTAATTTATAAAAAATACAATTTTTAGGAGGAAAAAACATGAACAAAGTAATTTTAATGGGACGATTGACACGAGATCCTGAGGTAAGATATAGCCAGACAGCGGAGCCGGTGGCAATCGCCAGATACACATTAGCAGTAGACAGGAAATTTAAAAAAGATGGAGAACAGACTGCAGATTTTATAAGCTGTATCGCATTTGGACACAACGCAGAATTTGCAGAAAAGTACTTCCGTAAAGGAATGAAAGTACTGATTACCGGAAGAATTCAAACTGGGAGCTATACAAACAAGGAAGGGCATAAGGTTTATACAACAGATGTGGTAATAGAGGAACAGGAATTTACTGAGAGCAAAGGAAGCGGAGAAAGCGACAGAGAAGAACGGGATAGAGCGGCAATGCAGGCAGCGGGATATGGAGATGCAGGTGACGGGTTCATGAACATACCGGAAGGTATAGACGAAGAATTACCATTTAACTAAGAAGGTACCGATATGGAGAAAAAAATGAATTTTAACAAAGAAAGCGAAACGGAGAGCCTGTTAAGAAGACTGAAGAAGAGCAACAAGGTATTTGCGGCAAGTACAACAATGGAAGGCTGGAAACTAAACAGGATTTTCCCGGCGATAAAAGAAAAATATCCACGTGCGCAGAAAACAGAATGCGTGGGAATAGTTTATCTGACAGTACGAAAAGAACAGGAAGAGCAACTTATAGAGCGATTGCAGAAGAAAAGAGCACAATATGAAGAAATGAAAAGAACCGGTAGCTATGGATTTGGAACAGATAAAGAATTAGTGGAGGGGTATTTGAAGGAAATAGACGACGCACTAAGAAAATTGGAGGAAAAATGAGAAAGATAGTTATAATTTGCGACAGATGCAAAAAGGATATAGAAGGAGAAATTTTTGGAGTTACACTGGAAAACGTAGACACAGAAGGTACCTTAAAAGTAGCAGACAAATTTAACGTGTGCGGTATGGATTTGTGCGAATCTTGCGCAGAAGAGATTGCAGAATTTATAAAAAGTTGCACCGGTGCAACAAAAGAAAGAAGAACAAAAGAACAAAAGAACAAAAATGAAGATAAAGATACAGAAAAAGTGGATTTTAAAAAGCTAATCGAAGAAGTGTCTGGAGTAAAAGTATCTGGAAGAAAGACAATCGATAAAGAAAAGGCTGTGAAAATGAAGAAAGAAGGAAAAACGAATAGTGAAATTGCAGAAGAATTCGGAGTAGAGCCAGCTTCGGTATCGAGTTTGTTTAGCAGATTAAGGAAGAGTGGAAGTATAAGCGTGTATTAGGAGGTAGAAGGATGAAGAAAGTAGAACATTACATCTGCGAACTATGTGGAACGGAATACAAGGAGAAAGAAATGTGCACAAAATGTGAAAAAGGGCATAAAAAGCCAACAGGAATAACTGGAGCGAGTTTCGCCCCAATAACTTCGGATGGTAGCGGCTATCCAGTAAGAGTGAAAATAGTTATGAGTGATGGTAAAACAATTACATACAAGAGATATTAGGAGAAGAAAATGACAAGATTAACATATAAAAACCCAGACGGAACATGGGGATTAAATAACGGATATGATATGCACAAAGTACCAAGCGAATTGTACGGCAGCCTATGGAAATTAAAAGACTATGAAGAAACGGGACTGGAACCGGGAGAGATAGAAGCATACAAGGAGCTAGGCGTTGCGCCGGAACAGATAAAAGAAGTAAGCAAACTGTATCTGGAAAAGTGCATGGAAGTAAACGCAATGGCAGCGGAATTGGAAGAATTCAGAAAGAAATTTGCAACCGACACAAATGTCGGGAGCAAAGATGGATGGATACCAGTAGAGGAAAGGCTACCGGAAGAACGCGATAGTATTTTTAAAAAATGGAATGATGCGATGTTTGAAAAGATATCTGACATCGTAATAGTAACTGTTGAGGGAAAAAATGGTAAAAGAAAAACCACATACGGGCATACGCTCGATGGAAAATGGCAATGCGATACATTGGAGTGTAATCCAACATATCGAATCGTAGCATGGATGCCATTACCAGAAGCATACAAACAGGAAGGAGAATAACATGGGATATTTAATAAAAACAGAGGTTATTGAAGCGATACATGAAGATATGAAAACTACTTTAATGTGCTATGAGGACAAGAGAACGAAAGACATCGTAAGATTTTGCTATGAATCCGTGGAAAGAGAGATTGACGGACTACCACAATATAGGATAGAAAATGTTCAAGTTATGAAAGAAAGCAACGGTCACTGGATTCCATATAATCAACCGCCAAAAACAAGGGGTTACATATTGTTATCCTTTGAAAACTTCTCCGTTCCGCTTGTTGGAAGATATGAAGAAGATAAGAATGGTGGGGCATACTACATTGGTGATGAGGAAGAATCTTGCGTGACACAGGACATGATTGTGAATGCGTGGCAACCACTTCCGGAACCATATAAGCCGAAGGAGGAATAACAGATGTTAATACCAGCAATTTTAAAGAAAGATGAAATTGTACATAAATTCCAAGAGAAATATTATACAGAAGACATGTTTTATGAAACCGGTGGTTTAAATAATTGGTTGCCGAATATTGAGGATTGTCCCAGTGCTTCACAACATCAATATGCAATTATAAATAACAAAGATGAGCAGAAAGTGATTGGATACTTGAGCTATTATGTAGACTATGTTGCAATGTCCGCAAGTAATTTTGGATTAATTAGTTTTGATAAAGGTAACGCAATCGTTGGAAAAGATTTGTATAACAAAATGCAAGAACTTCTTAAAACTATGCACCGTATCGAGTGGCGTATGATTGGAGGAAATCCGGTTGAACGAAGCTATGATAGGTTCTGTAATAAGTATGGTGGAACTAAGTATGTTCTTCATGATGCTTGTAAAGATAAGGACGGGAATTATAGAAATGATGTAATTTATGAAATTATAGCTGATGTATTGACTAAGAAAGTGGAGGGATAACATGGCAGAAGCATATAAGTGTGACAGATGCGGAAAGTTTTACGATAAGAATAAAAAAGTAACAACAAAAGGAAGAATCTCAGGTGGAATTATTACCGGAATAGTAACAACAAGTAAGGGAGATAAAGATGAATGGTTCGATTTATGCGATGATTGCATAATAGCATTTAAAGAATTTATGAACGGAAAAGAGGTGCATAACGTTGAACGATAGATATTTATACAAAGCAAAGCAAAAGAACTGGAGAGAACTTCCCAAAGAAGAACATTGGGTCTACGGTTATTATGTACGAGGCTTCAACGAGTGTGAAGAACCGATTGATATAATGTTTGAACCAACATCAGTATTCAGTAGCAATGGAAAAACCGATGGCTGGGATGAAATTGATCCAACTACACTATGTGCTTGCACAGGACTTAAAGACAAGAATGGTAAGTTGATTTGGGAGAATGATATTGTAAAATGGTGTGGAAACACACGCAAAGTATCTTACTACGACTCTGTCTGTAGTTTTGTGCTTGCATCATCAATCGGATGCTGGAAACGTATGGAAATGAATTATGGTCAAAAATTAGAATGTTTTGATTATGAAGTTGTTGGTAACATTTTTGATAATCCGGAACTGTTAGAGAATTGAGGTGAGCAAATGACAGAGATAAAAAGACGAAAGCTAAATAAGAGCGAAAGGTTGCAGATATACAATAAATGTAATCATCGCTGTGCCTACTGTGGCTGTGGCATAGAATACAAGGATATGCAAGTAGACCATGTAAAGCCACTTAGGATTGGTGGAACAGACGAATTAAGCAATATGCTACCAGCTTGCCGAAGTTGTAATCATTACAAAGCAACGCTAGATGTGGAAGGATTCCGAAAGTACATAGAAGGAATACCAAGCCGGTTGGATAGAGATTCTATACCATTTGCGGTTGGTAAGAGATTTGGAGTAGTAGAGGATAATCGCAAGAAGGTGGTATTCTGGTTTGAAGAATTAAAGATAGAGGTGAAAGAATGAGTAAGGTAATTGCTGTAATAGATAAACCAAAGAACTGTCAAGAATGCGTATTCGGAGCATGTAAATTTTCCCACCCATTCTGGAGCAGAGAAAAACCGAATACAAAAGGGTATTATTGTCAGTTACTTCCACCAGACAAAAGGAATGTTCAAGAATTTACCTATGATGGAGAAGTGCATTTGGATAATTGCCCATTAGTACCCATGCCAGAAAAGATGAATATCTGTGGTATATATAATGCCGAGTACTATGCAAAGGGAGGAAAACCACCATCATATAAAGTTGGCTGGAACGATTGTGTAAAAGCGTTAGGAGGAAAAGAAGAATGAGTAAATGGAATAGAGAAAGAAAAATAAGCATACCAGGAATGAATCCACCGAAAACAATTGTTTGTGGGGTGTGCGGAAGCGAAATAATTCCAAACAAAGATAGTAGATATACTGTTAGGGACAGGCTTTGTACCGGAGGAATCGGTAATGCATTAGGAGGAAGCTACACAGAACCAAAAGAATTTGATGCATTTGATTGCAAAGTATGTGGCTGCCAGAGCTTAGCGAAAGAAAGGTTAAAAAATGCACAAAAATGATGGGCATTAGATATAAAAAAACAATCTTATATTGAAAATTGAATATTGGTGGTTGGTGTGTTATAGTAAAATAAAAAAGGAGTTTTACTATGGAAGAATACGAAGTAAGGGAATTATTGGAAAAAACAAATTTTCCGTTCTTGGCGGCTTATCATAACGAGTGGATTGATGCGGAGAGAAAAAGAATGTCATTTGATGAAATGGGAAAAAGTTATTTGAAAAACTGCTATAAAATGCTTCAAAAGCAAAAATATAACATAGAACGCGGCTTTTTCTTGGATGGAGTTGAGTATGACAAAACACAATATGATGAGATTGTGGATACAACAAATAGATTATATAATGACAAAATGGAAGAAATAAAGAAATCTCTTGAATAGCAAATTACCGACTGTTAATATTCGATAGCCAGTATGTTTGCAGCTGTTATTAGAGAACAGGAGGAAAGAAAGTGAGCAAAAGTAAAGGGAAGCAAAGAAAGAAGTTACAAAATTCTGGGACAATAAAAGATAATACAACAAAAGCTACAAAAACGAAAAAAATAGTATTTGCAGAGGGATATAATACGCCTGCACCAGAGCCATATTATGACCAAGAATGCATAATATACAACAAGAATAGGGAGGGACAACAATGATAAGAGCTAATGAAATTATACAATATATAAAAAAGCATAGAGGAGAAACGATAACATATGGGAGAGGATACTCCATACAAGTGTACGATGATTGGGCTTTGCAAGCGAATATTTCCTGTGCTTTAGAAAAAGAGGCATTTATCAAGATTGAACAAAGAGAAGAAGAGAGCATAAACATTTTCTTGGAAGAGCAAAATAATGTTGGGCAAATAAATTATTTACATGGTTGTAAGTTGGCAGCTAACCAAACGATTGCCGATGTGTTAGAAGAATTTAATGGTCATCCTAAAATTGAAAAAGCAATGATAGCACTATTGGAATTGAATGAATGATTGCAATAATAAAGTGAGAAAAAGAGGGATGATAAATGAATGAAATAATTAATTGGTGTAATACAAATCAAGGATTTTTGTCCGCTATACTTACAACAATGACTATTTTTATGAGTGCAATAACTATAAGACTCACAAGTAAGGTTGGGAAAATGCCATATGCTAAGAAAATATCGGCTGATGCATGGTATTATAAGGAAGATGGAAAAGATACCATTGAAGTATTGATTATTAACACAGGATTGGTAACTTTGAATATCAATCACATTACTGTGGTTGATAAAAAGAAAACGGTATTGGGTAGCACGCACGCCCTTGCTCCGATAATTTTAAAACCTTCGAAATATAAGAACATCAAAATTTGCATAGAAGATTGGAATGGAATGGTTGCTGAAAATGCCGTGGATTTAAACAATCGAATTATGATAAAGGTACATGAATATAACGGATGTGTACACACAATAAAAAACGGTTTTGGAGTTGGATGAAAAGTTCAGTTAATATTGCTCTAATACCTCTCAAGTAGACAAGGTAAATACCAAATCTAATTGAGAGGTATTTTTATACCAAAATCGACAAAGATGTTGCATTGTATAATTTCAAAAAATATGCTATACTGCAAGATATTAAAAGCGTGAAGACACTAAGTGAAAGGATGGTAGTGGAACGGAAATAGAAAAGCTTCCAATAAACGATATAAAAGAATACAGTTGTAATGCTAAGGAACACCCGCCCGAGCAGATAGAACAGATTAAGAAATCTATCCAAGAGTTTGGATACAACGATCCTCTTGCGGTGGACGAGAACAATGTTCTGATTGAGGGCCATGGAAGACTGAAAGCATTAAGGGAACTGGGAATAATAGAATGTGAGTGTATCAGATTAAAGCATTTGACGGAACAACAGAAGAAAGCTTACATCTTGGTACATAATAAACTGACTATGAATACAGAATTCAATCAGGAGTTGCTGGAAAAAGAATTAGGTGAAATATTTGATATAGACATGACGCAATTTGATTTTTCTTTTGAATTTCCGGAAACGGAGCAAACGGCAGCGGAAGAAGATACAGGATATTATGGAGATGAAAGAGAGCGAACGGCAGAAGCTTACAATCTGTATGAATTCGATGATGAGGCATGCGAAGGATATTATCAAATGCCGGCACTGGAACCATGCAACTATGTACCAAAAGACATTATAAGCTTCAATCATATGCTATCAGCTCAGAAGAAAGATGTGGGTATACATTTTTATATTGATGATTACCAATTCGAAAGAATATGGTCAAATCCACAAATGTACATCGAAAAACTTAGAGAGTATGAGTGTGTTTTTACGCCGGATTTTTCGTTATATGCAGAAATGCCCATGGCAATGAAAATATGGAATATATACAGAAGTAGATTAATAGGACAAATGTGTCAAAGATATGGCATTAATGTAATACCAACGGTATCCTGGTGCGAAGAAAGTACATTTGATTTTTGTTTTGACGGATTGCCAAAGAAGTCAACTCTATCAATTTCCACAATCGGAGTAAAAAGAGATAAAGAGGCCTTTGGGTTATGGAAGGCAGGAGTAGATAAAATGATAGAGAAGTTACATCCTCATACATTGCTAATATACGGTGGAGAAGTAGAATATGACTATGGGGATATAAAAACGGTTTACTATAAGAATCATGTTACAGATAGATGGAGAGGAGGAGAATAACGGGAGGACGTGGTGCAAGTTTTGGAAAATACACCTGGAAAGGGAAGGAACATACATATGGAGATGAGTACAGCACTGTATTGAAAAGCGGAAATATTAATTTTGTAAAAATAAATGAGGGTTCAGCGACAGCACCAATGGAAACCATGACGAATGGAAGGGTGTATGTTACTATTGGAAATGAGGGAGAACCGAAGTTTGTTTCGTATTATGACAAAAGAAATAAACGAAAGAAACAAATAGATTTGAGAGGACAAGCACATAAAATAAACGGAGAGTTTGTATTGCCGCATACACATAAAGGATATATTCATGCCGAAAAGGGGACATACAATCTATCTGAAAAAGAAAAAAAGTTAGTTGAAAGAATATATAAGATATGGTACAATTCCAATAACAAGAAATAGTTTAAGAAGGAAAACACTTTATAAGAGATTCCGGTGCAAATCCGGAGCTTGTTAAGGGATTGCAAATGCAGTCCCTTTTTTGCGTACAAAAATAGGAAAGTAAAATGTAAAGAAAGGTGGAATATAACGGGAGGCAGAGGAGCAAGCTTTGGCGGAGGACCAAAAGCGGTAGAAATAAAAATTGGAAATACAACAGTGACTTATAGGGACCGCGGAAAAGGAAAAATCACTGGTTTAAACAATATGGATATAAACAAAAGTGTCAAGGGAAAGTCTATAACGGATTTAGTGAAAATGGCAAAAGAAAAAGGCTATAAATACAAAACGTATAACAGCAAACAACTTGCAGAGAATGACAAAGCATACAAGAAGCAAAGAGAAGCAGCGGACAAACAACTGGACAGAGCTTGGTACGAAGCTGCTCCAAAACCTAGAAAAGGATGGAAAGGACACTGAAAAATACACTAAGGCGGTGAATAAACGGCAAGAAAAGGAAAATACGAAGAATGGATAACAGGGGATGGGCTACTACGCCTTGAAGCCATGGCAAGGGATGGGTTAACGGATGAGCAGATAGCCCACAACATAGGAATTAACAAAGCTACACTGTATGATTGGAAAAAACGATTTCCCGAATTTTCTAACGCCTTAAAAAGGGGAAAAGAGGTAGTGGATATAGAAGTAGAGAACGCACTACTAAAAAAGGCGCTGGGATTTAAGGAAACGGTAAAAAAGCCACAAAAAGTAAAGCGTGTGGTTTATAACAATGGAAAAAAAGAGAAAGAATGGGAAGAAATTGTTGTTGCGGAAGAAGAAGTGTTTGTGCCACCGGATGTAACAGCGCAGATATATTGGTTGAAAAATAGAAAACCGGAAAAATGGAGAGATAAGCAAACAGCAGAAAACAACACAGCAGAGGCATTGGAATACTTGGATAAAGTGCTGGGGCAGATTGGCGGTGTTGTGTAACGGCATTTTCCGAAAAGCAACAAGAATTTTTCAATAATGCAAATCACCGATACAATATAAAAACGGGAGCAACTAGAGCTGGAAAAACATACATGGACTACTTTGTAATTCCAAAGCGAATCCGGGAAAGGATAGGTAAGGAAGGGCTTGCCGTAATACTTGGAGTAACAAAGTCCACGATAGAGCGTAATATTTTGGAACCAATGCGCCAGTTGTGGGGGCCGACACTTGTAGGAGAGATTAATTCAAAAAATATCTGCTATTTGTTCGGGGAAAAAGTTTATTGTCTGGGTGCGGAGAAAGTAAGTCAGGTATCAAAACTACGAGGTGCATCTATAAAGTATTGCTATGGCGATGAAATGGCGGACTGGAATGAGGAGGTGTTTGAATTACTAAAGAGCCGACTGGATAAACCGTATTCCGTTATGGATGGAGCACTTAACCCGCAAGGTCCGAATCATTGGCTAAAAGCTTTCTTGGAGAGTGATACAGACATTTACTGTCAAAAGTACACAATCTTCGATAATCCGTTCCTGCCGGAAGAATTTGTTAATAACCTCTGCAAAGAATATTCCGGAAGTGTGTACTACAAGAGATATATCCTCGGGGAATGGGCACTGGCAGAGGGACTTGTGTACACCATGTTCAGCAGAGAAAAGCATATTGTCCATGGAGCATTGGAGTATGATTCGGGTTGTGTATATACACTGGCAATCGATTACGGTACAGTAAACCCGTTTGCAGCGGGGCTGTGGGAATATGATCGAAGAAAGAAAAAAGCTGTCATGGTGAAGGAACTGTATTATTCGGGAAGGGAAAGCGGAAAACGAGTAGATGATGAAACATATTACAAAATGATTAATGATATGATAGGAGATATTCGGTTGGAAAGTATTATAATAGACCCTTCCGCAGCATCGTTTATCGAAACGATAAAGAAATACGGCAAATATACCGTAAAGGGTGCAGATAATGACGTAAAGAACGGAATACAGATAGTTACCAAGTATCTAAATGCTGGGATTCTCGGATTCCATGAAAGCTGTGAGAATATGTTTAAGGAATTTGAAAGCTACTCATGGGATGAAAAGGCAGGCGATGATACCGTAATAAAAGAAAACGACCATTTGTGTGACATGCTTAGATACTACTGCATGACGTTTCTACGAAGGGAATTGAGATATGTAATATAACAAAGGAGTGACAGAACGAATATAATTAGTTGGATAAAGGAGAGATGGCAAACGCTATTTAAAGCAGATGTACAGAAAATTTTCAAGGTGAGAACACACCTGTCCAGTGAAATGGAAAATGCATTGCAGCTATGGAAAGAATTAGAGGGAACAAAAGGCTTGGTGCCTCCTTGGGTAGACGGAGAAAACGACATCAGGACGATACGCTTTTCCAATACAGTTGCAAGAGAACTGGCAACGCTAATTACTCAGAATATCGATATAAAAGCCCAAGGGTTGTATGGAACAGGTGAGAAAGCGCTGTTTATTCAGGAAGCAATAGATAAAACATTCCTCACCAAGGCACAGGAGAACATCGAGAGAATGATTCGTTTGGGCGGCATAATGGCGAAATGGAATGGCAGCGGAATCGATTATATTTCAGCGGATGATTTTGTGGTAACAGAATTTGATTCAAACGGAACGATAGAAGGGTGTGTTTTCATGTCCTACTACAATGAGCATGATAAGTATTACACACGAGCAGAATGGCATAGGTTTGAGAGCGCAACAAGGACAAATGAAGCTACCGGAGAAATAGAGAAGATAAAGGTATACAAGGTTTCGAACAAAGCGTTTGTTTCCGGAAATAAACGAGAAAAGGGACGGGAAATAAGCTTAAAACACACAAAATGGAAAGATATTCAGGAAGAGATAGGCATTGAGGGACTAAAAAAGCCATTGTTTGCATATTTGAAAAATCCATTTTCAAACACAATAGATGCAGATAGCCCGTTAGGAGCCTCCCTTTTTAGTGAATGTATAGAAGAGTTACGCTGGTTGGACATTGCAATGTCAACAATGGGAATTGAAACGGAAGAATCTGCCCCGATAATGTTCGTAGATAATGGTACGGTGCAATATGCCAAGAATAATGCGATTAAGTTACCAAAGTTCATTCAAGGGATGGATATGGGTATTAACGCGTCGAATACAGTAGAACAGTGGCAACCAAATCTACAGGTAGCGAACAGAACGGACGGAATAAACTTTTATTTATCCATTATCAGTTATAAGTGTGGCTTTGACCCGGGATATTTTGTATTTAACGGCCAGAGTATTTCTATAGCAACAGCGACACAAGTGGAAGCCACAGAGCGAAGAACGGTAAACACAGTACTTTCCTACCGGAATTTGCTAGATAGACCGAATACAAACGGAGATGGACGAGTTGGCTTTGTGCATGACATTGCATATATAATAGACACCATGTCAGCCATGAGCGGAGAAACAAAACCGGAAGACTATGGAAACTATAAATTATACTGTGATTTTGCAGATATAACAGCCAATGCGGAAGAAGAAAAAGCGTTCGATTATCAATTATCCTTGCAGGGATATATGTCAAAAGCCCGGTTTTTAGTAAGACATTTGGGACTGACGGAGGAAGAAGCGGCGGCAATGGTGAAAGAGGCAGCGGAAGAACGAAACAGTGATAGTCCCGAAGGTGGATTTTTTGGGTGAAGTAGAGGAAAATCAACAAATTTTGAGATTTCAGAATAGAGAAGGAGTGGTTAAACGGGAAAGAATGGAATACCAAAAAATTTTTTCAGAGCAGCGTTTGCAAGGTTAAGCATACTAAAAGTGGCTGACGGTGCGGCAATCAGTATTGATTTGGAACGACTGGGAAAACGTTTTGATGCTGCACAGGATGCACTGGATGCACAGGCTTGGAACGATATGAAACAATATATACCGATGGAAAGTGGAACTCTGATTAGAGAAACAGAGATATTGAATAATTCAATCAGAGGAGTAGTATATGCATATCCGCCAGAACATGATTATGGGCATTATGTTCATGAGGGAATTTTGTATGTGGACCCCAAATATAAAATAGGGGCGCTTTATAAGGAGAATTATGGTTATTGGAGCAGACCGGGAATTAAAAAAGTACCATCTGACCAAAAATTAGAATACAATACTGTACACCATCCAAAAGCGTGCGCACATTGGGAAGATGAAGCCTATAGAGTGCATAAAAAGGAATGGGTAAAAGTAGCAAAGCGGGCAGTAAGGGGGTAGATGGTATGCTGACACCGGAGTATCTTCAAAGGATAGTTGAAAGAACAGAGGCAATAGTAACTGTTTTTAATAAAGCCATGACAGAAAAGGTTGCAAAAAGGATTTTGAACTTATTTGAGAAAAATGGAGAAGTTGACCTGATACCTTCCAGCATATCAGATATAAAAAAGATAAAGGAATCCGGGAAGTTATTGGAGGAGATTGCGGAAGAAGTAGTAAGGTATACGCCGGGAATTGAGAAAGAAGTAGAAAAAGCTTTTGTGGATGCAGCCGATAAGATAAATATTGAGAACACAGAAAAACTGCATGATATGGTGGACATAAATGAGGAACTGAAAAGCGAATTGAAAGCAGCGGATATTAAACTTCCTGAGCTAACAGAAGACGAAAAGAATGGGATGCCAAAGAATGTGAAAGACCTTAACCTTTCTCCGAAGGAAGCCAGATTACTGGAGAGAGCATATAAAGTAACGAATGGAGAAATACGCAATCTAACTCAAACCACCGCCTGTGACTGGCAAAAAAAGTACATAGAACTGTGTGACAATGCATATTGGAAAGTGACACATGGAGTATCACCGGCAGAAGCAATTAGAGAGGCTATCGATGAAGCTGCACAGTATGGTAGCCATGTTGTGTATGGAACAGGGCATAAGGATACGGTTGAGGTTGCAGTGGCAAGGGCTGTAAGAACCGGTATTGCACAGGCGGACGGTGATATAACACTTGCGCGTTGTGCAGAAGAAGGTATTACACATGTATTGGTATCTAGTCATTTAGGTGCAAGAAGCACGGACAAAGACGAACCGGCAAACCATGAATCGTGGCAGGGACAAGTATATAAACTGGATTGGAACAATGAGAAGTTAAAGAAGTATGGCATCACACCGGAAGAAGAACAGGAAAATGAAAAACATTTTGCATTTTTTCAGGTAATAAAGAATTTTTTTCAAAGGTTTCAGAAAACGGATAAGACAGAATATAAAGACTTTATAACAACCACAGGTTATGGCACAGGAGAAGGGTTATGTGGTTGGAATTGTCGCCATAGCTTCAGTGTGTTTTACCCGGGAATAAACATAAACAATGAACCACAATATGACAGTGAAGAGAACAAGAAGGTTTATGAGGCAGAGCAAAAGCAGCGGGCTTTAGAAAGAAACATAAGAAAATTAAAACGGCGAGTACAGACAATGGAAATAGCCATGAAAGAAGCTCAGACGCCCCAAATTAAGGCAGAGTTGGAAAAGGAGTATAAAACACTAAGTGACAAATTAAAACTCAAAAACAGGGCATATACAGAGTTCTGCAAGAAAAATAACTTGCGAAGACTGGAAGACAGATTGTATATAGCGAAGACTAAAGGTGTACCAACCGGAGTGAAGGTTAATGATGAAAAAAATAGAAAACACATGGTGCAACCCAAAGGATAAATCCTTTTTGTGGGGTCACATATGTGTTTTCTATACACTAATATTACATGAGGCACAAAATAAATGTCAATGGGAAGTAAAAGTTGCACTGGTGCAACTGATAGAACAGTAAAGAAAAATAGCTTGCAAACGCAACATTCATATGCTACACTACAAAAGGAGTTGATAATACTATGAGTGAAATGGAAATTTTACAAAAAATTATTGAGAAGCTCAGAAACGATGAAATCAAGTCCGTAACAATACGGAAAAAGAAAAATGCAATCGTAATCAATGAGTCAAGGGAAAAACAAATAGCGAGCGTATCTATTAGCGAATAGGTATAAGGATTCAGTGGAGTCAGTAAGCAGAGAAATCTGTTTGCCGGCTCCCTTTTTATTTTTTTCAAACTTAATATCGCAGGGTGGAGCAGTCAGGAAGCTCAACAGTGTCGTTAGCTGGAGGTCGGCGGTTCGAATCCGTCCCCTGCAATTCCATAATGCTGACAGGCATTTAAAAATATTGTTAGGAGGAAGCAACATGAAAAACATCGAACAGATTCTGGCAGAGGCTGGAGTAGAAGTAACAGAGGAACAGAAGTCAAAAATCAATAAGCTGGTAGTAGAAAATTACAAAACAGTAGCAGATTATGACAAACAGAAGAAAAAATTAGAAACGGCTGAAACGGATAGGGATGCCTATAAAGAGCAGCTTGAAGATGCGCAGGAAACAATAAAAGGCTTCGATGGCGTAGATATCGAGAAAATGAATAAAGACATCGAAGATTGGAAGAAACGTGCGGAAACAGCCGAGAATGATGCAAAGCAGCAGCTTTTACAGCGTGACCAGAAAGACTGGTTAAAACAGAAGCTTGGAGCAGAAGGCTATGATGTAAAATCCCCAAGAATGATGAAATCCCTTATGAGTGACATTATGGACCCGGAAAGCGGTCTGAAATGGAAGGATGGACAGTTCATGGGATTGGATGATTACATGAAAGCAGAGAAAGAAAAGGATTCAACTTTGTACCTCACAAAAGAGGAAAAAGAAGCTGCTGAGGCAGGAGAAAAAGCAAAGTTAGAAGTTCCTAAGTTTACGGACCAGTCAGAAAGAAGTCAGGGAGAACCTGCAAAAGAAACGAAAACAATGCCTAAAATTTGGTAAGAAAAGAAGGAGAGTAGATTAAACGGCAAGAATTGAGAGTCTTGGTATGTTGCTGGCGAGTGCCGGCAAGGAATATTTAAGCGAACTGTATGGTAAAGTAATCGAAAATGTAAACAAGCAGCTTGTGTCTGCAAGGATGAAAAACACAGACCTTTCCGGTAATCCGGAAGCCGGTTCTGTAGAAGCAAAACGTTTTGTAAATGCTTCCAGTAAAGAATATGGAACAGCAAGAGCAAACGGAAAAGGAGATTCTGTAAAGGCAAAACCGGTAACAGTTGCAATTAACAATGACAAGGAAATTGTTGAGGAACTCGAACAGAAAGACGTGTCACTCTATGGCGTAGAAGGAATCATGGGAAAAAGAGCAAATAACCATGTGCAGAGAATGGCAGCGGAACTGGATACCGCCTTTTTTGCGGAAGCATACGCAGAGGGGACTAAGTTAACCCCAACAGCAACAGAACCCCTTGAAATTGTAGAGGAAGTCATTCAGGAGTGTGAAAACACAAAGAACGATTTCGTAGACGGTGTGCCTAGGGAAATGATGAACTTAGTATGTTCTACAGCCTATTATGGTAAGATTCGTTCAGCATTGGACAAAGTGAACAGAGCCAATGTGGACTCCTCAGAAGAAGAATTCAAGGTTTATCATGGGGTAAAGGCATTTTCAAGTGTGCACTTGCCTGATAATGTGGATTTCATGGTTCTGGTAGATGGAGCTGTAGCACAGCCTGTGATGAGTGAAGAGTATACCGCAGAAAAGATCCCGCTCAGTAATGCCTATGGCGTAGAATTGTTCTATCACTACGGAACAAAAGCGGTAACGCCGGACTTAATTTTCTATAAAGAGAAAGCTTAAGGAGGTAGCCTATGAAAATTAAGACTTTAGATGGTAGAATTCTTGAAAGTAACAATGAACTGGTAATAGAACAGTGGAAAAAACTGGGTTACACAGAACACAAAGAAAAAAAGACTGCCACAAAAACAAAGGAAGCTGGAGCGGATACTGAAAAGGAAGCTGTTGAAAAAGAAATAACTGAAAACGAGTAAACAAAAGGAGGCCGTTATGATGCTAGGAGATTATGAATTTTATATAAATACATATGGTGGTAGTGTTGTAACGGCCGAAGTTTTTCCGGCGTATCAACGCAAGGCGAAGGTCGCACTGGACCGCATTACATATGGTCATATCGTATGTGATACAGGTAGCTATGGACAGAAGGTAGATGGAAAGTTTGTAGCTTTCGCAGAGCAGGAATTAAGTGCCGTCCAAATGGCAGTCTGCGCCTTGACAGAAGAAATATACAGATTAGAAGCAGTAAAACAGCAGGCATTAGAAGGAAACGAAAACAACGGCAATATAAAATCGAGAAGCAGCGGAGGAGAGTCCATAAGCTATGAAAGCAAAAGTACGGTATATGATGAAGTAATAAAAGATAACAGGAAGAAAATGCAATTTTATCGCGACGTATTGCTGGAAAATATGCCGCCAGAGTTGTTTGAAGTAAATCCATTTTATGCAGGTAGGAGGTAGTATGGAATTTGGTGAAGCATTAAAAGAACTAAAAAAAGGAAAGAAAGTTGCACGTAGGGGGTGGAATGGCAAAGGAATGTTTGTTGTTTACCGGAAAGGATATCCCCAGGGAATCCCATGCAATAAGCAGACAGCTGAAGCATTAGGAATCAAAGAGGGTGATTCGTTTGTGTGCAATCCATATCTACAGATTAAACAGGTAGATGGCTCACATTCGATGTGGTTCCCATCCATTGGTGACGTGCTTGCGGATGACTGGGTAGTGGTTGAGTAATGGTAGATCCATTTTACAATAAGACGGTAACGATTTGGAACAGGCATGTTGATACAGTATGGGAGAAAGAAAGTTGGTTTCCGACTGTAATTGAAAATGTACGCCTGATAGTTTCAAAAGGTAACAACGTAATGACAAGTGGATTAGACACGGCAGACACAGCAAGGTTGCATATTTCGGACCAGATAAGCACTTCGGATAAGCCTTATATGGATCCAGTAGAGTGGAATAAATTAGAGGCAGCAGAGAAGAAAGAATATTACACATTAGAAAGTCAGAACCACACTTTTTTTGTAGAGGGGGATGCCTCAGAGGAATCAGGAGAAGTAGAAAACTTTTTTGAGTATATGAAAGAGAACTACAATAACTGTTTTCGTATTACAAGCGCTGACCGGTTTGAAATAATCCCGCACTATGAATGTTTTGGAAAGTAGGTTTTTATGGGAAATAGTAAACAGGAAGAAGTAAAGCCATTGTCTACGCCGGAATATGATGCGATAGGAGCAGCATTGTTTGAACTTATAAGCAAGTATCCGGAATTGCCGAAAGATGTAAAACTGGATTATCAGTCTATGGATGGCATAAATCATATAGGATTCTTCACCGCACCGGATGGCAAATATTTGTTCGAGAGTGTAACAGGGGGCTTTGAAGCTCAGCTGTCCTTTGACATTACTTATAAATGTTCTGCAACAAGTAATTCCCAACGATTGAAAGCGGAGGAATTTATGAACAATATTGCAGAATACTTGGCACAAAAGCCATATCCGGCATTAACGGCAGGCAGAACGATAGAAAAAATAACAATGAATTCAACGACTTACAGAAGTAAGGCAGAAGAAGATGGAAGCGTAACCTATGTGAGAAGTGGAACATTGAAATATGAAAAAGATTAGGAGGAAACAGGAACGAAATTAGCAAGAGCTGTACAGGCTACGTGGCTCAGTTTTGACAAAGAAAATTGGACCTTAATTGGAAAAGACATGGATGCAATGTCAATGTCTTTGAATCCTGACGTGGAAACAAGCAAAAACATTTTAGGGGAAACAGTCGTGACACATAGTGGTTACACTCCGGAACTTGGAATTGATTCCTATAAGGCGAGAACAGAGGATTCTATTTACGAAAATATTAAGGACATCGCTATGAACCGTAAATTTGATGAAACATCCACAAGTGCATATCTGTTAGAGGCGATTCTTACGGACGAGGTTAAAAACTCCGATGTAAGTACCTTAACAGGAGAAGCTTGGATGGAAAATGTAATCGTGGTACCACAGGAATATGGCGGTGATACATCAGGCTTTGATATTCCGTTCAACATCAATATGAATGGTGGAAGAACTAAGGGAACCGTTTCCGTAACGGAACGTGTACCAACCTTTACGGCAGG
>CAYVCL010000006.1:0-60255 GCA_964450185.1 uncultured Lachnospiraceae bacterium
GATAGAAATACGTTCTCCCGCCAGTGCATTAAATAAAGTGGATTTTCCCACATTCGGTCTTCCCACAATGGCAACAATAGGTTTACTCATATCTTTTCTCCTCTATTTCTAAAGTCATTCAATCACTTTTTCTATAAAATCTTGTCCGCTTGATTTTACAATATCTATCTTTACTTGTAAAGCATTTTCCACTTCTTCCACAGTAACATCATCCAAAAAAACGCTTTCGCCGCTTCGAAGCATACAATCCGGCAACATCAGAACATTTCCCACCGGTTTCCCCTTCACCTGGGCAATAATATCCTGCGCTGTCAAAAGCCCTGCCACCGTAATCTTTTCACCAAAGAAATCATTGCGAATTCCATATAAATGCACACGAACCTTTGGGTACTTTTTATTGATATCCTTTATCATTTTCTCTAAAAACGGATACATCAACTTTCCAGTAATCATGGATATTTCTCTTTCTCTGTCATCCCCCTGATGATTCTTTAATTCCTCTTCGAAATTATCCAACATCCACCGTAACATCCCAACACCATTTTCATATTGAAGATAGCCGTCATAGTTTTCTTCCTCCGGGAAATCTTCTTCTGCAAGAATATACCATTCATCACCTGCATGTACAAAATGATTTTCATATTTTTCATACATTTTTTTCTGCCATTTATGAATGCACTGTAACACTTCTTTTGCATCTTCTTTCGTAAAGCTTTCCAACGGATACAGTCCCTCTCTGTGCTTCGATAATCCTACCGGAACTACCGATAAACTCTGCAAATAGGGCATATACTCTGATAAATCTCTCAGACTTCTCTCTAACTCTGCTCCGTCATTGACACCTTTACAAAGCACAATCTGCCCATTCATGGTGATTCCTGCTTCATAAAACTTCCGTGCCTTTTCCAAAGCTTCCCCTGCAAAACGATTATTTAACATTTTGCATCGAAGTTCCGGATTGGTTGTCTGAAAAGAAATATTAATGGGCTCTAAACGATACCGGATAATTCGCTCCACATCATGTTCACTCATATTAGTTAAGGTAACGTAATTTCCCTGTAAAAATGACAATCTGGAATCATCATCTTTAAAATACAAGGTTTCTCTCATCCCTTTAGGCATCTGGTCAATAAAACAGAAAATACATTTGTTATGGCACCTTCTATACTCGTCCATCAAACCATTTTCAAAATCTATGCCGATTTCTTCGTCATAGCCCTTCTCGATTTCTAACTCCCATTCTTCACCATCCGCTTTACGGATTACCATTTCTATATACTCATCATCCACTAAAAAGCGATAATCAAATACGTCTTCTATTTCACTGCCATTAATAGAAATCAAATAATCTCCCGGCTCTACCCCCATCTCTTCGGCGATACTTCCCTCACTGACACTATTGATTAAATGACCTTTTGTATTCATTCTTCATTCTCCTTAATTTACAATCAGATATAGTATACACATTTTTGACAGGAAAAGCTATTACTTTTTTGCAGAGAAAATCCCCCTATCCAATATTTTTTATTGGACAAGGGGATTTTCAATTCTGTACTTACAAGCCTGATATTCTATTTTGTGGTTTGGGAAACCTTTTTGGATATCTTTCCATATATCTTCTTGCCATTTACTTTTTTATATGCCTTTACGTAGTAGTAATATTTCTTACCACTTTTTGCCTTAGTATCTGTATAACTCTTCTTTGAAGAATTCACCGTTTTAATTAACTTATATCCACTATTTTTCTTGGTACTGCGGTAAATCATATAACCGTCTACTTTGCTTATCTTCTTCCAACTGATACGGTTTTTGTTTTTAGCTATTGCTTTTACCTTCACCGATACCTTTGCTGGAAGTTTTACCCAGTGGGCATAATAGGTAGCATTCTTTGTTACCTTTGTATTGCGAGTAACCAACGTACCTGATTTTTTTTGGGTGTACCATCCCACAAATGCATATCCCGACTTTTTAGGAACCGGTAAGGTTCCCAACTTACTTCCTGCTGCCTTTTCAACCTTTTTCAGACCAGTACTCTTACCGCCATTTGCATGAAATGTTATGGTATACCTTGTTTCCGGTTTGGTAATGGTCGGCGTAGGTACTGAAGTAGTTTCTCCACCTGTTGGAATCGGAGTTGAGGTGACTGGAACTACTGTTACCGTTGGAGTTGCACTTGGCTCTGTTGTCACCACCGGAGTTACACTTGGCTCTGTTGTTACCACTGGGGTTGTACTTGGCTCTGTTGTTACTTCCGGAGTTGTACTTGGGGCTACTGTTACTGCTGGGGTTACACTTGGCTCTGTTGTTACTTCCGGCGTTACACTTGGCTCTGTTGTTACTTCCGGCGTTGTACTTGGCTCTGTTGTCACCACCGGTGTTACACTTGGCTCTATTGTCACCACCGGGGTTACACTTGGCTCTATTGTCACCGCAGGTGTTACACTTGCTGTAGGTTTTGGTGTGACCGTTGTTATAGGTCTTGGGGTAACCGTTGCCGTAGGTTTATCGCTTATTGTATAAGTATAAGATTTTACGGTAACGATATCTCCCTTTACTGCTTTGATAATTACATTATCTGCCTGTCCATTAGTAAGTCCTTCGCCTATCTTCAACTTAATACTGTCTGTAAATGGGGTTTCTGTTCCATCATTTAACTTATATGTACAAGTATCTGCATTGGTTACTGTAAATGTAACTTCTGTCGGCTCTTTGATATTACCTGCAGCAAGACTGGTACTGATTGCCGGCTTGGTCCCACCAGCATAGTCTTCCCATACACCTGCATTATATAGCTGTCCTGCAGCCGGTAACTCCAGATCCTTGGTCTGCATTGTATAGTTGCCCCCTACGCCACTGTTAAAAATAATATGGTCATAGGTATCCTCTGGGACTGCAATTTTGTAAATTCCGTTGGCGGCATCTGCCACTTCCATTTCTACACCCGGCCAATCTTTGTTATTTGCCTTGCTTGATGCATTCCACATATACGCATAGACCTCTGACCATGAATCTGTGTTTTTAAAGAAAATGTCACTGCATGCCACGGTACCTGTCTTTACATATCCTCTTGAAAGAGTGGTTGTCTTTCCGTTGCTGCTTTTTCCATAAACAGTTAAGCTGATTAACTCACCCACTACTGCATTTTCTCCGATCGTAATCGTCTTATTTCCTGTAAACGCTACCGGGGTTTCATCATTTATCTGATAGGTTGCTTCTGTAACGTTATCCGCACTTACTGTCACGTCAAAACTTTCTGTAAAACTCTTGGATTCCTCTGAAATATCAACCAAAGGAAGATTCTCACCAATGGTGTAGGTAAAACTCTTCTTCTTTGTCTTCCCATCTTTAGTAGCTTCAATCTTTACCGTTGTGGTGTCACCTTCTTCTTTTCCCTGTCCCAGTGTAAGGGTAACAGAACCTGAAAAGCTTACCGGTGTTGCCCCATCAATAGAATAGCTTGCGGTTTCTGCATTTATAGCAGTAAAGGTAACCTGCTTTTCTCCACGAATTTCTGACGGTTCTAAATCTGCACTAATCTTTACGCTGTTTGGGTCTGGTGTATAATAATCACTCCATGTTCCCGTACTTACATCAAATAGCTGTCCGTATTCTCCTACCGTGGTATTAATTTCAGATACATTATTATTAAAAATAATACTGTTGTAGGTTTCTAATTCAGGAACTTCCAAACCATAAATGGTATGTCCTTCGGCATCTTCCCCATATTCAAACATGGCATTTCCAGGCCAGCCAGACAACGTTTTATCTGTATCTTCACCTACTGCATGGTAGATATATGCATTTGCTCTCACCCAGTTTTTACTGGTGGTAAAAAAGATACATTCATCTAAATCTACATCCTGCTTTGTATAGGTATAAGACTCTGTATAAGTACCACGCTCATTTGTTCCTGTTAATGTGATGGTAATATCATCGCCTATGTCCACACCTTCTCCTACATAAACGATGTCCTGATCCTTAAATGTTCCCTGTTCTCCTGTAGAACATTCATATGTAGCATTATCTGCATATCTTGCAGTTAGTTTTAACTTTAACTTATCCGTATAATAAGCATAACCATTGTCTTGGCTGCTTCTTAAATCTACAGGATATACTGTACTTGGATTCTGTCTGACACCGTTATAAATTACAGCCACACCGTACTCGCTGCCGATGTTACCTGACACAGTGGAACCATCACTGGTAAAAGTATTTCCAGATACTTCATCTACATAAGTACCTTGTGGCAATCCATGGGCATTTGTACTGACTTCTCCTGCTCCTGCCAGATTTATCAATACCATTCCATCACCACGTCTGCAGTATCCAATAGATCCATCATTTCCCTGTTCCGATGCCTGAGTACTATAATAATTGTTAAAGTGATTTACTGCTGCAACCTCTTTCGATGCCCAGGTATAGGTTTCACATTCTCCCATAAGAGCCGGTTCCAGATCATCTCCCATATTTTTTCTTTCTTCATTGTTTGTGTCATCAACCAAGGTATCCTTTGAGTAATATGGTCTTGCAAAGAACAGACTTGCCGCATCCTTTTTTGACCCTATAATTCCCCATGCCTGAATAATTGTCGTATCATTGGCATAGCGGGAACCTTCATTCATATAGGTATCGTGAGATTCACACCAGAGTACACTTTGATTGTCTTCAATAGGGAAACATTTTCCCACTCCTCCGATACTTCCGTATCTCACACTGTTCAAGAGATTATTTCCTGCGGAATTGTCCGTAATTGACATATTTTTAGTATATGCAGTAAAATCCAACTCATCAATACGATTCAAGATTTCTCCATATACATACAAATTTCCACCTGTCTTTTCTGTATAATGAGTTCTTGCTTCACCTAATACCGTATTCCAGAAATCACTGGCAAATTCCGGGTCATCCTCATCTGTTTCGATATGCTTTGCAGCATCAAAACGGAAGCCATCCACACCACAGTCAATCAATTCATCCAGATATTCATAAACAAATTTCTGAACTCTCTTATCTCCTGTATTCAAATCCGGCATTCCCATACTTCCTTGAGTAACATCCCTTCTTCCATCACTCATCCATGTTTGCAAATCATTAATATGCCAGTAAGTAGGGTCTGTCATCATTTCTGCACACCAATATTCTCCTACCTGTGGAGAAATATCTGTCATGGAATTCTGCCAGCCTTTGATATTTCCCAAATGATTGGCTACAATATCCACAATAACCTTCACACCATACTTTTCTGCTGTGGCACACATAGATTCTAATTCTGCCTTTGTTCCCAGCCAAGTCTGTCCATTGTCACAAACAGAAAATGTCACCGGCTGATACATCTTCCACCAGTTACCTTTTCCTGCAACACCCGGATACCCTACCTCGCTGCAAACATTTCCCTGATAGGTATAATCCTTTGGCTGCTGAGCCGGAGAAGTCTGAACAGCAGTGTAACCACATTCTGCGATGATCTCCATATTTTCTTCGATTGTCTTGTAAGACCAATTCCAGCAATGCAAAATAGATGAACCTTGAATTTCATCCATCAGTCCATAGGTGTTGGTATTTATCGCTGTTTCTTCTACTACCTGACATTCTTCTGTCGCAACCTCAGTTGTCATGGCATTCACCGGCAAACTACTTCCTGCCATTACCACAGACAAAGCTAGCGCCTGCAACTTTAAATACATTGTTTTTTTCATGACTTTCACCTTTCCATTTTTTAATTATTTATAGTTTCACAAAATCTCGTTCTCTATTCTATAAAAGATGGAAAACAATGTCAAATAATTTTGAACTTATCCAACGATTCAGAATAAATTTTTAAATCCCCCCTGCCTCCTCCCCACAAAACACTTGACGTACGAATGGCAAAATGATATAAATTATATGTTAGAATAGGTAGAAAAATGTAATATTAATTCATTAGTATACATATACAGGAGGTCCAATCATGCCTAATTTTAAAGAATTGCAAAATTTAACACCTGTAGCTCCTTTGAAGCTTGCAGTACACAAAAGCTGTCTTCCTTTAGCGCAGGGTGTCAATGATTATCTGGTTTCTTTCCGTAAGGAAACTCCATTTTCTAAGACAGATGTCATTGAATTTAACGGCTATATTTCTGACAACTTTATTGTACAGTCCGATTGTCCACGTTTTGGAAGCGGTGAAGCAAAGGGAAGCTATTTTGAATCCATCCGTGGATGTGATTTATTTATTATGGCTGATGTATGTAACTACAGCTTAACTTATTCTTTGTGTGGTCATACAAATCATATGTCACCGGATGATATTTATCAGGATATCAAACGTTTGATTTCTGCTGCTACCGGTAAAGCACACAGAATCAATGTAATTATGCCATTCCTTTATGAAAGCCGTCAGCACAAACGTACTAAGAGAGAATCTTTAGACTGTTCACTGGCTCTGACTGAATTGGCAAGCATGGGTGTTTCTAATATTATCACTTTTGACGCTCATGACCCACGAGTAAACAATGCGATTCCTTTAAAGGGATTTGATAACTTTACTCCACAGTACCAGTTCTTAAAGACTCTGTTTGATAAAGTACCTGATTTACAGATTGATAACAAGCATTTAATGATTATCAGCCCGGACGAAGGTGCTATGCACAGAGCAGTTTACTTCTCTAACGTTTTAGGCGTGGATATGGGTATGTTCTACAAACGTCGTGACTACTCTACTATCGTTAATGGAAAGAATCCGATTGTAGCTCATGAATTTTTAGGGGATTCCGTAGACGGAAAAGATGTTATCATCATTGATGATATGATTTCTTCCGGTGAAAGTATGTTAGATACCGCTAAAATGTTAAAAGAACGCGGCGCAAGACGTGTATTCATCTGTACTACTTTTGGATTATTTACCAATGGTTTTGACAGCTTTGATGAATACTACGAAAAAGGATTTATTGATTTAGTAATTACTACTAACTTAAATTACAGAACTCCTGCTATTTTCGAAAAACCTTACTATGCAGAAGCTGATATGACAAAATTCCTTGCTTCTATCATCGATACTTTAAATCATGATATCTCTACCAGCAAGGTTATTAACCCAACAGATAAGATTCGTAAATTACTTGAAAAAAGAGGTCAGTAAATAAAACAAACCCGGTTCTTCATTGAACCGGGTTTTCTCTTATTCTTTTAAAACAATGGCATCTCCGCCACAAACACATACATTAAAATGAAATGACATACACTTCCGCCCATCACAAACAGATGGAAGATTTCATGGGAACCAAAATTTTTATGTTTGGAATTAAAGATTGGCAGCTTTAGTGCATATATCACACCGCCTACCGTATATATAATTCCTCCTGCCAGCAACCATGCAAAGGCTGCCGTCGACAAAGCGTTGATAATCTGGGTAAATCCAATCACACAAGTCCATCCCATAGCAATATACAATACAGATGAAAACCATTTCGGACAGGTAATCCAGAACAGCTTAATTACAATTCCTAAAATTGCAATCCCCCATACAAGAGTCAACATTATCATGCCAAGCTTTCCGCCAAGTACAATCAAACATACTGGTGTATAGCTTCCTGCTATCATCACGGAAATCATAGAATGATCTATTTTGCGAAGTATATTATTTACTTTTTCAGATACATCAAAGGTATGATATATGGTAGATGCCGCATATAATAATATCATGCTCACAATAAATATCGCCAAAGATACCAGATGTACTTTGTCCGGTTTATTTGCCGCCTTTATCAACAATGGAACCGCTGCAAATATCGCCATCATCATTCCAATCAAATGTGTTATGGCACTTCCCGGATCCTTCATTTTTTTCACCTTACGTTTCAATGCACTCATAATATGCTCCCCTTTCTGATAAACATTTCTGTTTTATTTTCCATTTTATTTTGTTTCAATTTCTTCTTGAAGTTGTTTTTGTTGTTTTTACATGTAGTTTTCATTACTACTTGTAGTATATGTAAATATTACTCTATTTATTCCTAATTTGCAATACTTTTTTCAACTTTTTATTTTCCAAAACAAAAAGGAGCTTTCGCTCCCTAACCGAATACTCCGTTATATCACAAAAACTCCTTCTAACAACTCTTCTTCTATTGTCCTTCTCACTCTGCCACTATCCGGCAAAAGAAAAATTCTCATCCTCTGACACACGGTACAATTCTTCTTTCGCAAGATTAAAGCAATCCAGCACATCCGGTGAAAATACACCGCACTCTCCTGCATTAATCATACGTACCGCTTCACTTACCACATACGGTTCCTTGTACACACGTTTACTAATCAGATTATCATAGGTATGAGCTATCGCTACCACCTGTGCCCAGATTGGAATTTCATCACCCACAAGACCTTCCGGATATCCACCGCCATCGTAACGCTCATGATGACATTTACATATATCATAGCAATAACGGAAGAACACGTCCTCGTCTTTGGTATTGTTAATAAATCCCTCAATAAATTTCGCCCCTTGAATGGTGTGGGACTTCATAATTTCATATTCCTTCTCTGTCAGCTTACTTGGTTTTAGCAAAATCCCATCCGGAATCGCTATCTTACCAATATCATGCAACGCACTTGCCTGTACAATCACTTCCACCTGTTCTTTTGTCAAACCATATTTTGGATAATGGCTTCTTATATAATTTAAAATCACTCGTGTAAAATATTTGATACGGTCAATATGCTCGTCCGAATCAAAGGTACGAAATTCCGCCAAGTTACTAAGAGAATTTATAAGGAAATCATTGAATCGCTGTAACTTCTTTTTACTGTCAATCACTTCCTTGCTTCTTTGCTCCAATTTCTTTTCAAGACCAATTCTATGTTCATACAATTCCATAATATTCTTAGCACGACGCATAACCACCTTTGGAGCAAATGGCTTATAAATAATATCGGATGCCCCCAGTTCATATACAAGCTCATCGCTTTCATCCGTTGCCTCTCCTGTGATTACGATAACCGGAATTGACTTATCCAGCTGTTCTTCTTCCATAAACTGCAATACCTCAATCCCTGATTTCACCGGCATTAAAATATCCAGAAAAACCATGGCAATATCGTCCTGATATCTTGTCAGCAACGTAATTGCCTCTTTTCCATCCCCCGCTTCTAAAATTTCATACTGCTCTTGAAAAATATTTTTTAATAACTGACGGTTTATCATAAAATCATCCGCAATTAAAATCGTATTTCTGTTTTCCAACATAAAACACCCTCCTTATTACCTTGAAATACCTTCCAAATTATCCCTATAATTCATTATTATACCAAAAGAAACAAATACTCTCAAGTACCAACACACGAATGAAAGGGCAGTCTATTATAAATGATAAAAATCATCCATATAGACTGCCCTTTCACCTTTATTTTATTAGTTTAATTCTTCCTGAACACACTTTAATGCTTCTGCTACTACATTATGCATATCAAAATACTTGTACATTCCAAGTCTTCCTCCGAAGATAACATTATCTTCTTTGTCAGCTAATTCTTTGTATTTTGCGTATAATGTGTTATTCTTGTCATCATTCATTGGATAATATGGTTCATCACCTTTTTTCCATGTTGCAGGATATTCTCTTGTGATAACTGTTTTATCCGGATTCTGTTCTGTCAATTCAAAATGCTTATGTTCAATAATTCTTGTATACGGAATTTCATATTCTGTATAGTTCACTACTGCATTTCCCTGATAATTTTCTTCTTCTAATGTTTCTGTTTCGAAACGAAGACTTCTGTATTCCAATTCTCCAAACTGATAATTGTAGAATTCGTCAATCATACCGGTAAATACGATTTTTTCTGCTTCTGCAGTTAAATTTTCTCTGTCTGCAAAGAAATCTGTGTTCAGGCGAACTTCGATTCCTTCCAACATTTTTTCGATAATCTGAGTATAACCGCCAATTGGAATACCCTGATATTTGTCATTAAAGTAATTGTTGTCATATGTGAAACGAACCGGAAGTCTTTTGATAATAAATGCAGGAAGCTCTGTTGCACGTTTTCCCCACTGCTTTTCTGTATAGCCTTCCACTAATTTTTCATAGATATCTTTACCAACCAAAGAGATTGCCTGTTCCTTTAAGTTCTTTGGATTTTCCACCTTTGCTTCTGCAATCTGTTTTGCAATAATTTCTTTTGCTTCCTTCGGTGTTTTGATGTTCCACATCTTGCTGAAAGTATTCATATTAAATGGCAGATTGTACAATTCATCCTTATATCTTGCTACCGGTGAATTTGTATAACGGTTAAATTCTGCAAACTGCTGCACATAATCCCACACTTCTTTGTTGCTGGTATGGAAGATATGTGCCCCATACTGATGCACCTGAATTCCTTCCATTTCCTTGGTATAAATATTACCTGCAACATTTGGACGCTTGTCGATTACAAGACATTTTTTCCCTTTTTTATTTGCTTCATACGCAAAAATCGCTCCGAACAAACCGGAACCTACTATTAAATAATCGTACTTTTTACTCATAACTTTTTCCCTTTTCTAATTTACTTTCTAAAAACATTAACCTTATTAAGCATAGACTATTTCTACTAATTTGTCAAAGAAGAATTACTCTTTTACTATATATTCTTTTCAAAATTATTAGAGCGTGTCCAGGAACAGAAGGAACTGTCGGTTTCCATATGGGGAGCGTTTAGCGGGAGGCACCGGAGAATCCGTCCCGAAGCTGTTAGAGGGTGAGGTGCGAGCCCCACTGGGCGAAACGCCTCACACTCTTACAGCTTCGTGGACTAGTCGCAGGTGCCGGAAGCGGCTTCCCATATGGAAACCGACAGTTCCTTCGTCCCCTTGCCACGCCCCCAAATAATTTCATACTTTTTTAAGAATCTCCATCTTGCAAATCCCCCCCAATTCTGTTATCATATGGTGATATTGGGGTAAGTAGTTCTGTAAAGGCAGGATTCTGCCCTATTTTTTTGCGATTTTACCGCTTCACTCTAGAAAGGAGTATTCAATGGAAACAGTTAGATTTGACGAACTAGATTTAGAACCAAAGATTCTTCGAGGTGTCACAGAAATGGGCTTTGAAGAAGCAACACCAATACAGACAAAAGCCATTCCTTTGATTATGAAAGGTGGCGATGTACTGGGCCAGGCACAGACCGGTACCGGTAAGACAGCGGCATTTGGAATACCGTTGTTACAGAAAATTGATATTTCCAACAAGCACTTACAGGCAATCGTCCTTTGCCCTACCAGAGAACTTGCCATTCAGGTTGCCGACGAATTGCGAAATCTGTCAAAATTTATGCACGGTTTAAAAATCCTTCCGGTATACGGCGGACAGGATATTGTAAAACAGATTCGTTCTTTAAAAAGCGGAGTTCAGGTTGTAATTGGAACACCGGGACGTATTATGGACCATATGGACAGAAAGACCGTGAAATTTAATTCTGTTCATACTATCGTTATGGATGAAGCAGACGAAATGTTAAACATGGGATTTCGTGAAGATATGGAAACGATTCTTTCCAAGGTTCCGGAAGAACGACAGACTATTTTATTCTCTGCCACCATGCCAAAACCGATTTTAGAAATCACAAAAAAATTCCAGAAAGATGCTGAAATTGTAAAAGTAGTAAAGAAGGAACTGACCGTTCCAAATATCGACCAGTTTTACTACGAAGTACGTCCACGTAAAAAGGAAGAAGTACTTTGCCGTCTGTTAGATATTTACGATCCAAAACTTTCTTTGGTATTCTGTAATACCAAACGTCAGGTGGATGAACTGGTATCTGCCCTTCAGGGACGTGGCTACTTTGCAGAAGGCTTGCATGGGGATTTAAAACAGTCCCAGCGTGACCGTGTTATGAACAGCTTTAGAAACGGAAGAACAGAAATTCTGGTAGCTACTGACGTGGCAGCCAGAGGAATTGACGTAGATGATGTGGAAGCAGTATTTAACTATGATTTACCACAGGATGAAGAATATTACGTACACCGTATCGGACGTACCGGACGTGCCGGCAGATGTGGTGTGGCTTTCAACTTTATCTGGGGCAAAGAAGTTTACAAGTTAAAGGATATTCAGCGTTACTGCAAAACTAAGATTAAAGCCCAGCCAATTCCATCCTTAGACGATGTAAACAGCACAAAAACAGATAAAATATTGAAACGTCTGAATGAAGTGATTGCCAACGAAGATTTAACTTCCATGGTAAATATCATTGAAGAACATATTAATAACGAAGATTACAGCAGTTTAGAACTTGCTGCTGCCTTCTTAAAAATGGCTCTTGGCAACGACCAGCCGGAGCAGACCATCGACTTTGGTGACACCGGTGCAGAAGACGGCATGGTTCGTTTATTTATCAACATTGGTAAAAAGCAAAATGTCCGTCCAAGCGACATTTTAGGTGCCATTGCCGGCGAAAGCGGTATGCCTGGCAAGTTAGTTGGAACTATCGATATTTTTGATAAATATACTTTCGTAGAAGTTCCAAAGGAATTTGCTTCCGAAGTATTATCAGCTATGGAACATGTAAAAATCAAAGGTAAGGAAATCAACATAGAACCTGCCAACCGTAAACAATAGAATTTTTCTTATGGAAAAGCACCAATAAACTTATTTTTACATAGAATGTATTAAATAGGCTTAGAGGTGCTTTTTTTGAAGACTTTTCCAAAACCTTTGTCTGCTTCCGAAGAAGCTTATTATCTGAACCAATACCAAGAAGGCAGCCTTGAAGCAAAGAATATACTGATTGAGCGAAATTTACGTCTGGTGGCGCACATTGTCAAAAAATATCCTTTTGCCACAGAGGATACAGAGGATTTAATTTCCGTAGGCACCATCGGTCTGATAAAGGCTATTTCTACGTTTAATTCCCACAAGAACTGCCGCCTTGCCACTTACGCTGCAAGATGTATTGACAATGAACTTTTAATGTTTTTCCGCAACCGGAAAAAGCATACCAAAAACGTTTCCCTGTATGAGCCTATCGGCACTGACAAAGAGGGAAACGAAATCAACATCATGGAAATATTTGTTTCAGATGAGGCAGATATCTTTGATAAAGTAACCTTAAACGAAGATACCAAAAAGCTTTACACTATTCTGCCCAAGATACTAACTGAACGGGAAAAATACGTGATTTCCATGCGTTATGGGCTTTATAATCAAAAGGTAAGAACCCAACAGGAAATCGCAGATGAACTGGGAATTTCCCGTTCCTATGTTTCCAGAATCGAAAAAAACGCACTGAAAAAACTTAGGGGGGAGTTTTAAAGAAACTCCCCCATTACATAATTGCTTACATCGATTCCTTGTTTGGACAAATATACCCTGTCCTCTTTTTCTTCCAACAATCCCTGTTTCACCATTTTTTCGTGGACATTGCCATAAACCTGCATATATTCTCGTCCAAAACTTTTGTAAAATTCTGTTTTTGAAATTCCCTGCATCTTACGCAATCCCAGAAACATAAATTCTGCCATAGCGGAAGCTTCGTCAATCACTTCTTTTTCCTCCGTCAATGCTTCCGCTTTGGTTCGAACATCCGTTCGCAGGTAAGTTTCCATACTTCTTACATTGCTGCTGCGAATATTCCCAAGAAATGAGGCGGCTCCAAGTCCCACGCCCAGATATTCTTTTCGCTCCCAGTATTTCAAATTATGTCTACATTCCCACCCAGGCTTTGCATAATTGGATATTTCATATTGACCATAACCCTGTTCGGTCAAATATTCTCCTATCCACTGATACATTTCCCGCTCTAACTGCTCTGTAGGAAGGGCATCTTCCAACCGTTCTTCCCCTGCCTGACGGCGAAGCTCCTGTTCCTCATATTTCTGGTAAAACACCGTTCCTTCTTCAATAATCAAGCCATAACAGGACAAATGCTCCGGTGCAAGCTTTACGGCTTCCATTACGTTTTTCTGCACATCCATTAATGTCTGATTTGGCAGAGCGGACATCAAATCAATGTTAATATTGGAAAATCCTGCCCTTCTCGCTGCCTCGTAATTTTCCCGAAATTGTTCCACACTGTGAATTCTTCCCAAAAGCTTTAATTCCTTATTGTTCATGGACTGAACGCCAAAGCTGATCCGATTGATACCGGATTCTTTATAAGAACTTAATTTTTCGTGATTTAGTGTTCCCGGATTCATCTCCATGGTAATTTCCGGCTCTTTATCTATCGCAAAATATTTCTGTACTGTATTCATAATCTCTGCAATCTGTCTTTCCGCTAAAACAGAAGGCGTTCCGCCTCCCAAAAAGACTGTGTCTATCATACAGTCTTTCAAGGCAGCAGAACGCACCTGCAATTCGGTTATTAACTGTTTTACATACTGCTCCTTTACCTGCTCCGTTGCCGGAAAGGACAGAAAATCGCAGTAATCACACTTTTTCATGCAGAAAGGAATATGAATATATAATCCTGTTCTTTTATTTATCATCTAATTTCAACACACTCATAAATGCCTGCTGTGGAATTTCTACATTGCCCACCTGACGCATTCGTTTCTTTCCTTCCTTCTGTTTTTCCAAAAGCTTTTTCTTACGGGTGATATCACCACCGTAACATTTTGCAAGCACGTCTTTACGCATTGCTTTTACCGTTTCTCTGGCAATTACCTTGTTACCCACCGCTGCCTGAATTGGAATTTCAAATAAATGTCTTGGAATTTCTTCTTTCAGTTTTTCACACATCTTTCTTCCACGTTCGTAAGCAGTACTTTCATGAACAATAAAGGAAAGAGCATCCACTTCTTCTTTGTTAATTAAAATATCAAGTTTCACAAGGGAAGACTGTACATAACCTTTCATTTCATAATCAAAGGACGCATACCCCTTGGAACGTGATTTTAACGCGTCAAAGAAATCATAAATAATTTCATTCAATGGAAGTTCATATTTAATCAACGCTCTTGTTTCTTCAATATATTCCATGCTGATATAAATACCACGACGTTCCTGACATAAATCCATAATCTGACCGATAAAGTCCTTGGTTACCATGATTTCTGCTGTTACAAATGGTTCTTCCATATAATCAATTTCGGACGGGTCAGGTAAATTGGAAGGATTGGTTAATTCAATCACTTCACCGTTGGTTTTATGCACTTTATAAATAACGCCCGGTGCTGTAGTTACCAAATCAAGATTGTATTCACGCTCTAAACGTTCTTGAATGATTTCCAAATGTAACAATCCTAAGAATCCACAGCGGAAACCAAATCCCAAGGCAATGGAAGTTTCTGCTTCAAACTGTAAGGAAGCATCATTCAACTGCAATTTTTCCAACGCATCTCTTAAATCTCCATATTTTGCCCCATCTGCCGGATAAAGACCGCAGTACACCATAGGATTTACCTTTTTGTAGCCCGGAAGTGGTTCCGGACATGGATTGTTCTTATCGGTTACCGTATCACCTACACGGGTATCCTTTACGTTTTTAATGCTGGCTGTGAAATATCCTACCATTCCGGCACTTAATTCTTCACATGGAATGAACTGACCGGCTCCAAAATATCCCACTTCTACCACTTCTGCTGTTGCTCCGGTTGCCATCATAAGGGCCTGTGTGCCTCTTTTAATGGTACCTTCCTTAATACGGCAAAATACAATAACACCCTTGTACGCATCGTAAAGAGAGTCAAAAATCAATGCCTGTAATGGTGCTTCCGGGTCACCTTGTGGTGCAGGAATCTTGGTTACAATCTGTTCCAACACATCTTCAATATTAATTCCTGCTTTCGCTGAAATCTGTGGTGCATCCTGAGCTTCAATTCCAATCACATCTTCAATTTCATCAATAACACGCTGTGGTTCTGCACTTGGTAAATCAATTTTATTAATTACCGGGAACACATCCAGATTGTGATCCAGTGCCAAATATACATTTGCCAGTGTCTGGGCTTCAATTCCCTGGGCTGCATCCACCACGAGAATTGCCCCGTCACAAGCTGCAAGGCTTCGTGAAACTTCATAATTAAAATCCACATGCCCCGGAGTGTCAATCAAATTGAATATATATTCTTCTCCATCCTGAGCCTTGTATACAATACGTACGGTCTGGGCTTTGATTGTAATACCACGCTCTCTCTCCAAATCCATATTGTCCAATACCTGGGACTGCATTTCTCTGCTTGTCAATAAACCTGTTTTTTCAATAATTCTATCTGCTAATGTGGACTTCCCATGATCGATATGAGCCACAATACAAAAATTTCTAATTTTACTCTGATCTATATGTGCCATAACATTCCTCCTGTAACCTGCAAGTGCGCAGTGCTTTCGTGCATAGTATAACACAAGAAACCTTTTTCGTGAAGTATTATTCTCCCTTTAACACCATAGAAAGCATATGTGCCAAAGGCTCCATAGCATTTTTTTCTTCCTCCACCGTATTGTTTTGAGCTCCTACTTCCACAAGCAGCGTTTTGGGCATCAAATGCAAATTGTAACGATAACCTTTCAAATAAATTCTTCTGGTAAGTCCCGGATAATATTCTTCTGCCTTTAACTGCATCTGAAATGCAAAAGACATATTATCCTCCCGATAGGGATTTTGCAGATAATCGATATTTCCTAACTTTTTTGTTCTGCTCATGCCATTAAAAAACATAAATCTTGCCGTAGGTTTTCCGTTCACCTCCGTTACCAGATGTGTCTGCTCATCCATGGCATCTCTATGAATATCCAACACCACTTCAATGGAAGGGTTTGCCGTCAGAATTGCCTGTATATCCGGCTCTGCTAAAGAATATGCCTTATTTCTGTCTAATTTTCCGTCAATCAAATCATAAGTAGTTGTATTATGTATCACATTGAAATTATATTTTTCCGTCAATAGCTGCGCTAAATAGTCCCCCACACCCACAATGGTGGTACTAACATCTCCCGGAACAGAATCGGCAAAAGCCTCTTGCGAATGGGTGTGAAAAATCAAAATTTGTGGTTTGGAATTATCCCCTTTTATTTTCATGTCTTTTCCTAGTAATTTATCTGCACTTAACTCTCCGGCTTCCACGTAGGTGGTGCTGTCTATGGTATAATAAGTGCTTTTTACATATTCTTCATCCTTTAACAATTCCATATTGATTTCCTGTTTTTTCCCGGTAGCTTCTTGGGGTTTTGTTGTTGTTTCTTCCTTTACCTCGTCCTCTTTTTGGGCATCTTTCTTTTCCTCCTCTTTGGCTGTTTCTGCCACAATTACCACATTTCCATTTTCGTCTACAAAGTTTTCATCATTGGCTTCCCCTTTTAAAATCAACTCATAAGCTCCCTCATTTTCCACGGCTGTTTCGTATTCACAGACCTCCATACTATATTCCAACAAAGGATACTGCTTTAAAATCATACTTTCTAACATGGTATACTCCTGCACCGGAGCATCTTCGAAGGAATACATAAGATTAGGTGACAGCGTTTCCACAATTTCGGCTGTCACCTTACTTTCCATATAATTTTTCATATCTTCTATTTTAATATCAAATCCCTGCTTTACGGACACCTGAATTACTTCAACTAAAAAAACTACGGTAAGCATCAAGACGATAATTTCTATACTTCTGTGCTTTCTTTTCTTATCCATACCATTCCCCCCGGCAACTATAATCATGAGGATTTGAACTTATCCACCTCTTTATTATATGCGCCTAAACGGTCTGAAATACCATATTTAACGCTTCGGATATGGTAAAGCTTAATCGTTTCATGGTTTCGTCAATATCCTTTGGCGTTACAAACATTGTGTTTAACTGAGGAGATAACAATTCTCGAAACAACTCCTGCTTTTCTGCCACATTAAAGGTATTTAACACATTTCCAATGCTTTTTAAGCTCTCTGCATCTTCCATAGCATGAAGCATATTCTCCATAGCATCATTTACAATGACCGCTGCATCCACCACCGTAGGTACCCCTATAGAAATCACCGGAATTCCCATCACTTCGCTGTTAATGGCATTTCTGTGATTTCCCACCCCGGAACCGGGATTGATACCGGTATCTGTAATCTGAATGGTGCGATTTAGTCGCTTGGTGCTTCTTGCAGCCAGCGCATCCACCACAATAAGCAAATCCGGCTTTGTTTCCTTTATCACACCTTTTACAATCTCAGCGGATTCCATTCCAGTCTGCGCCATAACTCCCGGAACAATTCCGCTGACGCTGTTAACCATTTCCTTTCCCATGGCATATTTCCCATATTCCTTTACCACATGCCTTGTAATCAGCAAATTATTCACCACTAAAGGACCTAAAGAATCCGGCGTTACCTCTCTGTTTCCAAGCCCCACAATCAACACGGAATGTTCTTCGGAAAAATCTCCTAGTAATTCTTTGATATATTTAGACAAAACCTCCGATATTTCTCTGTGATATCCTTCGTCCGGAACCGCCATGTTAGGCGCCTCTAACGTAATATAGGTACCCATTGGTTTTCCCATAGCTTTGGCGCCATTTTTCGTTTCAATTACAACTTTGGTAATATTTATCTCGTGTTTTGTGTCGTAATCTTCGTCAATCCGCACTCCCCTAATTTCCACATTGTCTTCTTCAAAGCTTTCTTTTGCCTCCACTGCCAAATCCGTACGCACTCTGAATTCGCTCATTTTCTGTTACCTTCCTTCTCTTTCATTACTTCTAATGGATATTTTTTGCAAAAAATACTAAAATATGTATTGACAGCGAAAGATGTTTGTTCTATTATAATCTAGTGTGTTTACATTAACGTCCGTGTCCGTTTAATGCAAACCAAAACGTATTGAAACAAGTAATCAATTATAAAAATATCTCATGGAGGTGTACGGATTTGGCTAACATTAAATCAGCTAAGAAAAGAATTAAAGTTATTGCAACTAAAACAGAAAGAAATAAGGCAATCAAGTCTGAAGTTAAGACTTACATTAAAAAGGTAGAAGCTGCTGTAGCTGCAAAAGATGCTGCTGCTGCAAAAGAAGCTTTAGTTATTACAACAAAGAAAATTGAAATGGCTGCTTCTAAAGGTGTTTACCACAAGAACAACGCTGCCAGAAAAGTTTCTCGTTTAGCAAAAGCTGTTAATTCTATTGCTTAATTAGAATAAAAATGTAAACAATAAGAGCAGTCAATCCCGTCAGTTGACTGCTCTTTTTTTGTTTCCATTATTTTTTCTTTTTCAACATTTTCTCATATTCTTTTGCCTCAATAGGCTTAGAAAAATAAAATCCTTGAATTTCATCACATTCTACCAGATTCAAAAATTTGTACTGCATCTCATTTTCCACACCCTCAGCAACCACGTGCATATTTAAAGAGCGTACCAGTGAAATAATGGTTGCAATAATTCGTTCTACTCTCTTATTGTTTCCAATATCATCCACAAAACTTTTATCGATTTTTACAGTATCGACTTCTACATTTTTTAACATATTCAAAGAAGAATAACCTTTTCCAAAATCATCCATCAGTACCTCAAAGCCCAGTTCATGAAGCTGATTAATCACATTTTCCAACACTATCGTATTTTCAAAAAGAGCTGTTTCTGTTAATTCCAACTGTACATATTTAGGCTCCAAATCGTATCGTTCCCGAATTTCCATATATTCTTTAATGAAGTTAGAATTATATAACTGCATCTGAGATAAATTGACAGATACCGGTTTTACATCCAACCCTTTATCTAACCATTCTCTCACATCTTTACACGCCTGTTCAAATACGTACTTGTCCAATTCCTTTATAAAGCCATTACTTTCAAACAGCGGAATAAATTCGGATGGCGGAATAACTTTTTCTCCATTCATACGCCATCTGACCAGTGCCTCCGCTCCTACAATCTCTTTGCTCCGAGTGCTGTATTTTGGCTGATAACAGACAAAGAATTCTCCCTTTTCCAATGCTTTTTCCATTTTATCTTCAATTTCTTTGTTTTTTATCTGCTCCTTCTTAAGTTCATCACTATAGAATGCATACAGCTTATCATGCTGTCCCTTAATCGTACGTCTGGCAACATCACTTCGAAATAGAATACGCTCTACCGCATGTTTTCTATTGTTCAATATATATACCCCGACTGAAATTTTCAAATCGTAATAGATTTCTCCACGTTCAATTTCGCTTCTAATATCATCATACATCGCTTCTATACGTTGCTTGATAGTATCTTCATCTTTATATTGAAACAATGCATAAAATTGGTCGGCATCCCGATGACAGCAAAATTCATTTTCTCCGGTTTCTTCGTTCAAAGCTTTCCACACGTAATTGATTGCTTTGATATATTCTTCACTTCCAAAAATCTCTTCAATATACTTTGACTTGTCAATATCAATACTCAATATAGCACAAATCTGTTTGTTGTTCTTCTTTAAATAATCTTCTAAATCCAGTTTAAATTTCTCGTAGGTGCTTCCCCCCGTGATGCGATCTACAAATACAATTTTTTCCAGTTCCTGACTACGCTTTTTCTGCAAATAATATAAAATACCAAAAATTGTGACTGTAATTGCAAAAATGCCTCCACCAATGCAATACCATAAACCCATAGAATACCACCCCTTTATTTTCTTTCCATTTATTACCTTCTTTCATTATATTACTTTATTCGAAAATTTTCCATAATTTTTTCATAATTTTTACATATTTTTTCGTCATTTTTACGTATTATTTTCAATTCTTATCATTTTCTCACTCTTTTTTTCGTCTTATCCCACAATGCGAAGCCCTTTTGGATAATGATTTTTAAACATTCCGTTACTATATTTTGCAAAACCCAGAGGCTGATTTTCTACACAAACCAGATACCAGCCTTTTTCCTCTGCTTCCCCTTCCAAGGTTTCCCCTCTTAAAAAGCGTTCCACATCCTTTTCTCCCTGGGAAAAATTCAACACATGTTTGCACTCACTTATCTTTAATGCATGAGAAAGGGCGTGAGCCGGCTCAAAACGGTTCTTTTTAAAGCTTCCCAAATGAAGTCCCGGTCGCAGTACCTTTAAGCCTTTCAACTCCGGTGCCTGTCTTGGAAGCAAAAACAAATTATCACCGAAGGTGACAAATTCTCCCTCTAATTTCTCCTGCAACGTAGTTTTCATAAATTCTTCCACCTGCATAAGTTTACTTTTTTCTATTTTTTGCGGCTTAAACGGTGCATTTACTGCCGTACTTTCTCCTTCTTTTTGCAGTACTGCCGCAAAATGACCTTCTCCTTTCACTTTATGAGGCCAGATTCTATGCATACTAATAATTTCATATTCCGGATGTTCTTCCACAAATCCCTGTATTACGTCTTCATTTTCCTGTTTTGCGAAGGTACAGGTAGAATAAATAATACGTCCGCCCGGTTTTAACATGGAAGATGCATAGGAAAGGATTTCCCGCTGACGTTTTGCACAGTTGTCTACATTTTCTTCACTCCACTCACTTACCGCCAAAGGCTCTTTCTTAAACATTCCTTCACCGGAGCAAGGAGCATCCACCACAATTTTATCAAAAAAAGAAGTTAAAAATTTGCTGAGTTTTTCCGGACTTTCGTTGGTTACAATGGCGTTTCTGATACCCATACGCTCTATATTTTGTGATAAAATGGCAGCTCTCTGGGGATTGATTTCATTGGAGATTAACAGACTTTTTCCCTGCATTTTACAGGCAAGCTGGGTACTTTTTCCGCCCGGTGCCGCACACAAATCCAACACAATATCTCCCGGTGTGATTTCTGCCAGTTCTGCTGTAATCATGGCACTTGGCTCCTGTATATAGTACAAACCTGCCTCATGAAAAGCATGTTTCCCCGGTCTTTCTTCGTCCTTATAATAAAATCCTGTTTCGCACCATGGTACTGCTTCCAAAGAAAACGGAAGTATCTGTAACGCTTCTTCTTTTGACATTTTTAATGTATTGATACGCATACCATACGCCCGTTCTTTGTCATAAGAAGCAAGAAATTCTTCGTATTCTCCTCCCAGCATCTGTTTCATTCGCTCCATAAATTGTACTGGTAATTCCATTGTTTTTTCCTTTCTTTGTTTGAATTCAAAAATATCCGTTGAAGAAACTCAACGGATATTTTACGGTTCATGTATCATCATTTTCATCTAAAACATTAAGTAAACATCTTTTTTAATTCATCCATAAATGTATTTACGTCTTTAAATTCGCGATAAACTGATGCAAAACGAACATAAGCAACTGCCTCTAAGTCCTTTAACTTATCCATCACCAGTTCGCCAATCACTTTGCTTTCAATCTCTTTTTCTTCCCGATTGAAAATCGTTGTTTCCACTTCATCAATCAACGCATTAATTTGATGGACGGAAATCGGTCTTTTATGACATGCTCTCATAACTCCGGCTTCAATCTTTGATCTTTCATAGGTTTCTCTGTTATTATCCTTTTTTATCACCACCAACGGTATGGTTTCTACCTTTTCATAGGTGGTAAAACGCTTTCCACATTCATCGCAAGCCCTTCTCCGACGAATGGAACTGTTATCCTCTGCCGGTCTGGAATCGATTACTCTTGTATTTTCATTATTGCAAAATGGACACTTCATTTTTCCCTCCAAAATCATGCAACATTGTTTCCAATTTCCTGTTTTTCATTATAATTCATAATATACTTGCATGTCAACCGGACTTTTCCCTCAAAGACTGGACACTTTCCTTCAAAATTTCCACCACATAATCTAATTCTTTCCTTGTGATATCTTCATGGATGCTTAAACGTAAAGATGCATTGGCAGTCTGTTCATCCAAGCCGATTGCTGTTAATACATGAGAAGGCTCCGTATTTCCGGTAGTACAGGCGGAACCTGCCGAGGCACAGATCCCTTTCATATCCAGCAGAATTAACAGTGACTCCCCTTCAATCCCTTCAAAACAAAAATTTGCATTGGAAGGCAATCTGTAAAAGGGATGCCCATTTAATCTTACTCTTGGAATCTCTCGTAAAATTCTTCGAATCAGATAATTTCTCTGATAGGTTTCTTTACGTATCCGATAATTCATTGTACGGATGGCTAACTCTGCCGCCTTTGCCATTCCCACAATGGCTGCCGTATTTTCTGTACCTGCACGCATTCTGCGTTCCTGTCCACCTCCATTAATAAATGGACAGATTTTTGTTCCCTTTCGCACATACAAAAATCCACTTCCTCTGGGACCTCTGAACTTATGACCGCTGACACTGATTAAATCGGCAGGAAGCTGTTTTACATCGATTGGCATTTGTCCATACATCTGAACGGCATCTGTGTGAAATAACACACCTCTCGCCTTTGCAATTCTTGCCGCCTCCCACACCGGCTCTATGGTTCCGATTTCATTGTTTGCCGCCATAATAGAAATTAAAATGGTATCCTCTCTGATGGCATCTTCCAGTTCTTCCAAACGAATTCTTCCCGTTTCATCCACATTCAGATACGTGACTTCATATCCATCTTCTTCTAAATATTTGCAGGAATTTAACACTGCATGATGTTCTATTTTTGTGGTAATAATGTGACGTCCCCTTTCACGGTTGGCGTGAGCCACCCCTTTTAACGCCCAGTTATCTGCTTCGCTTCCCCCCGCCGTAAAGTAAATTTCCTCCGGTTCTGCCCCCAAAGTATCCGCTATCAGCCTTCTGCTATCTTGTATTACTTTTTGATTTTCTATGGCAATGCCATACATACTGGAGGGATTGGCATAGTATTCTTCCAGATAAGGTATCATCGCCTCCACAACTTCTTTCCTTGGTTTCGTTGTTGCTGCATTATCCATATAAATAGTCTGCTCCATATTTTCCCTTCTTTCTATATCCTTAATTAAGATTAAATTCATGTATATCTTATTTTCATTTTCCATATACTATATTAACTTTTGGGTTTCAGGTTAATGAAAATGAAGATATCAGATAAAAAAGCTGCTTTTATAAAAGGAACGTTCATTCTAACCATGACGGGCTTTATCAATAAAATTATTGGTTTCTTTTATAGAATATTCTTATCCAACAAAATTGGTGCAGAGGGAATGGGAATTTATCAATTAATCTTTCCCGTTGTCGCCATATGCCATGCAATTACCGTTTGCGGCATCAGCACAGCCATTTCCAAATTGGTTGCTGAAAAACACGCCCTCAAAGATGAATCCGGTGCCAAAGCCATCTTATTTGGCGGTTTGGTGCTGTCCGTGGGGCTTTCTATTCTCACCGGAACACTTCTGATGCTTTCCGCCAATACACTCTCCGTACATATTTATAACGAGCCACGCTGTGGTCTTTTATTTAAAATCATTGCCTTATCCCTGCCTTTTTCCGCAGTACATTCCTGTATCTGCGGTTATTACTTTGGTAAACAACAGACCCGCATTCCTTCCATCTCCCAACTGGTAGAACAAATTGTCCGTGTGGGTTCTGTCTTTTTTATCTGTCACATTTTAGAAAGCCAAAATTCTCCCGTAGAAATTTCTATAGCCGTTATCGGAATTGTTTTAGGTGAAAGCATTTCCATGTTGTTTTGTCTGACTGCCTTTGGACATGACAATGTGGCAATGCCGAAAACCACAGATAGTCTTTGTTTTCTTCCCCTAATTCGCCTAAGCCTTCCTCTTACCTTTAACCGCCTCGCCCTTCATCTGCTTCAAAGTATCGAAGCTTTGTTGCTGCCACTGTCCCTTGCTTCTTTTGGATTGGAAAGTTCTGAGGCTTTACAGGTGTATGGCACGTTAACCGGAATGGCACTTCCATTTATTTTGTTCCCTTCTGCCATTACCAATTCCATCGCCACATTACTGCTTCCAACCATCGCAGAAGCGAAGGCTGCCAACAATCAAAAGCTGATTCGCTCCTTAATTTACAAATCTTTCACTTTAAGCATTGGCTTTGGCTTTTTACTTACTGCCGGGTTTTTGGTGTGTGGACCTTTCTTGGGAGAATTTTTCTTCCAAAGCCCGCTGGCAGGGCATTTCATCCGCACCCTGTCCTTCCTCTGCCCGTTTTTATGCCTTACCATCACCTTGGAGAGCATCTTAAATGGTCTTGGAAAAACCATGACTTCCTTTATTCATAACATAACCGGACTGATTATCCGTATTTTGTTTGTGGTTTTAACAATTCCTAACGTTGGAATTACCGGATATTTGTGGGGAATTCTTGCCAGTGAGATTTCAATTAGTATGATGCACTTTTTCTCTCTGCGCAAAAAATAAAAAGGTCGGGGCTACCGACCTTTTTGCTTATCTCTTTGCTTCTATTTTCTGAATTAAAGCCTCTTGCAATATCTGTGAGCAATTCAGATTTAACGCTGTTGCTTCTTCATTTAACCATTCCGGAATACTTAATGTCTTTTTTACCGCTCTTGAACTATGCTTTTTTCGATATGCTTCCATATTAAACTCTACAAGCATGATAAACGTATTTGGTTCTATACTTATTGCATTTGGTTCAGACGGTTTTGGAAGCTCACACTTTTCTCGTTCCATGTCAGCTATGCATAATCCAAGGGCATCTGCCGCCATCTCATATGCTTCTTCCACGGTTTCTCCCTGTGTCATACATTCTGGAAAATCCGGAAATGTAATCCAAAATCCTCCTTCTTCTGCTGTATGAAATACTGCCGGATAAAATAATCTATTCATAGCATCCTCCTTATTTTTTAATTTTATATGTGAGCCATTCTGACTTACAACCTGAAATCCATTATTTTCAAGAAGTTTTATCATTTCCCGCGCTGTCATCGGCATCCTCTATATACCTCCCTAGTTAATATTATTATAATACGTATTATTACGTATGTCAACATGTTTTACGTATTCATACACACTACATTATTCATACTTTATTACCCCTATTTCTATTTTTGCCGCAAAATTATATTAACATTATTACTCCGTTTTGTCCTCGAGTTTTCGAATTTCTCCCTATCTTAAAAAAAATTTAAGATTTTTTTCCTATTTGCCAGTTATTTACTCTTGCGCCACGCCCTCTAAAAGGTTATCATAGATACATGCGATAAATGTCGAAAATACATATGAAGGGGATTTTTGTATGAAAAAAATACTTAAGAGCAATATCTTTTTGCTATGTCTGTTTTGTTTTCTATTAGCCACTTCAGGCATCACAACAAAAGCAGCGTCCGTAACTCCGTCACCTGTGCCTACACAGACTCCAACCATTTCGGTTAGTTTTAACTTAAACTACAAAACATCTATTAAATACGATAACATTGCTGTTATCGCCAACCAAAAGTACGGAAAGCTCCCTACACCTACCAGAAAAGGTTATACCTTCCAAGGTTGGTACACACAAGCCAAAAAAGGGACAAAAGTAAAAGCTTCCACTCGCGTAAAAATTTTAGAAAATCACACTTTATACGCTCACTGGAAAGCCAAAACATATAAGGTGAAATTAAACGCCAGAGGCGGTAAGGTTTCCAAATCCAGTTACAAGAAAACCTATGGTTCTACCTACGGTAAACTCCCTACACCAACCAAAAAAGGTTACAAATTCCTAGGCTGGTTTACTAAGAAAAACGGAGGTACTCAGATACTTCCTACAAGCAAGGTAAAAATCACAAAAACTACCACTTTATATGCCCATTGGGATTATCTATATCCGGAAATCATTTTAGAGGACTACTCTATGACTCAAAGTCAGTACAATGCATTTCCTTATGTACAGACACAGACAGCGTATCAGAAAATTATGCTTGGAAATTCTTCTTATTCCCTTGCACGCTCCGGTTGTCTGACCTGTAATATTGCATTGATTATGACCTATCACGGCAACAAGACACTGCCAACAGAGCTATCCCGCAACACAGGCCTGTACACTTCCGGTGGTCTTTTAATCTGGGGTAAACTGCCAGATGCATGGGCTCAGGAATATTGCGGTAACACCGTTGCCATAAACCGCCTTTACACATTACTTTCCGAAGGCAAAATGGCATCTGTATGTTTAAAGAATTCTTATGGTGGTATGCATTGGGTGACTGTCTATGGATATTCGGGAAGTAAAAGTCTTTCCGCAGACAAATTCTTAATATTTGATCCTGGAAAATATTCAAACAAGACATTGCAGGATGTAATAAATCAAAAAGGAAATATCACAAGGATTATTTATATTAAATAATTAGAATCACAAAAGCTTTTGCTCCGCAGACTAACTGCGGAACAAAAGCTTTTTTATTGCTTTCGTGCTTTTTAATTTTGTAATTATGATAACTTACTTTTTAACGGTAACTTTTTTCACATTACTGTAGTTACCCCATACTTTGTTTCCTTTTGAGGTTTTATATGCACGTACTTTTACATAATAAGTTTTCTTTTTCTTTAACTTAGAAATCGTTTTTGATGTGGTCTTTCCACTCTTTACGGTAATTGTCTTCTTTCCGGAAGTAAACTTCTTGTTGGTAGCAATTACAATCTGGTAACCTGCTGCACCACTTACCTTTTTCCATGTTACTTTAACTTTTTTGCCTTTCACATTCGTTGCTTTGGAAAGAGTTACTTTCTTTGGCGCTGTTACTTTTGCAGGCTTTGGTGTTGCTGTTGGCTTGGAAGTTGGTGTTGCTGTCGGTGCTGCTGTTGGCTTGGAAGTCGGTATTGCTGTTGGGCTTACAACACTCTTGGTTGGTTCCGGTGTTGTAGTTGCTACTGCTTTTGCTTCTACTACATGTGTAAATGTTAAGTCTTTATAACCGGTTGCCACTACTGTCAATTCATAGTTTCCTGCTTCTGCAAAGATTCCTGCTCCACCACTGACAGCTTCTTCGTTAATGCTTCCGTCTTCGTTTACAATACTTACCGAACCTTTACCACTTGATTTATAAGTTTTGGATGTTTCGCCAAATTTTACAGTTACTGTGGAAATATTTTTGATGTAGTTTGCTGCTTCTGCCTCGGTACTTCCTTCTGCTGCCACAAGCTTACTGTCTTTGTACTGAACCGGAAGTGTTTCTGTAGTAAGCACAAAACTTGCTGATGTTTCTGCATACTTATTTGATGCATCACGGATTGTTAATGTATAAGAACCTGGCATTGCACTAGCATCAAAGCTTAACACACCATCCTTATAGCTTGCACCAGAAAGTGTTTCCGGAACTACCACATTCCATGTTCCATCTTCTGGGAAACCTTCGGTTGTAACTGTAACTTTTCCTTCACTTACCTTTGTTTCAGGAATTGTGACTGTTCCATTGTATTTCACTGCCACGTACTGTTCTAAGTTACTTACTTTGTACATACCTGCATCGGTAATCCATGTTACCCCTGCAATGGTTTTGCCCATAAGAGAAGCGTAATGAGCATAGCTTAATGTATTTCCTTTTGCTTCTACTGTTTTAATACCACTGGACCAGGAAAGCTGTGTGGCTTTTTTCCAGATGTTTTCCAAGTGACGTAAACCGTATTTTGCACCATCTGTAGTTTCGATAATTACGCCATATACCGTTCCTTCCATTTCAAGACCGGTAAAGTTCATCTGGTAATCACCCCAAGTACTGCTGGTTGCAAAAGTATAAGTTACATTTTCAAGTTCCTTTGTTTCTCCATTAGTCGCACTCAGGCTTCCGTTCTGGTAAATTCTTTTATATGCGGCTGCACAATTTTCTGTTTCTGTAAATGTAGAAATAATAGCATTTCCTGATTTCTTTAATGCTTCATATGCGCTGCGTTCCATTGCAACCGGTGATTCCACACCAAGAATTGTTCCGCCTTCGCCTTCTGTTGCTGCTTCATAATAGGTTCCTGCCTGTTTCTGCCATTTGGAAGCTGTTGCTGATGTTACGGCATCTATTTCCACGTCATTTGCTCCGCTTAATTCTGCGGAATAGAAATCGTTGTATGGAATTTTTACAGTACCGTACACATAATCTACTGTCACATCAAATGTAAGGCTGTTTTCATATCCTGTGGCATTTACCGTCAACGTATAAGTTCCTTCTTTTGAGAAGATATCTGTTCCTTTTTTCGCTGCCTCTAAGTTAAGAGTTGCATCCTCATGAAAGAACTTCACCGCACAGCAGCAAGAACCTGTCGCTTTATATGTTGTTGCTGTTTCACCTGTAGTTACTGTTACTGTGGAAATGTTTTTAATAAAGTTTGCTGCGTCTGTTTCTGCACTTCCATCTGCCGCAACAATTTTGCTGTTTTCTGTTGCAAACTGAACTGGTAACGCTTCTGTTTTCAATACAAAGCTTGTTGAAATTCCGGTATACTTATTTAATGTATCTTTCAATGTTAAAGTATACGCACCCGGCATCGCATTGGTATCATAGCTTAACACACCATCTTTGTATTTAGCACCGGAAAGTGTTTCCGGAACAACCACTTCCCATTTACCATCTTCCGGTAATCCGTCGGTTGTAACACTTACCATGCCATCCTTTATATTTCCGTCCGGAACTGTAACAGTTCCCTTGTGGTTTGCTGACACATAGTACTCTAAGTCATTTACTGTGTATATTCCTGTATCTGCAATCCAAGTAACTCCTGTAATTGTTTTGCCCATCATAGAAGCATAATGTTCGTAGCTTAATGTATTGCCTCTTGCTTCTGTTGTTTTAACACCACTAGACCAAGAAATCTGTGTTCCGTTGTTCCAGATGTTTTCCAGATGTCGCATGCCATATTTTGCACCGTCTGATGTTTCCACTACCACACCATACACAGTTCCTTCGATTCCCAGACCTGAGAAATTCATCTGATAATCGCCCCAGTTACTGCTTGTTGTAAATGTAGTTTTTACATCGGCAAGCTCTGTAGCTTTTCCCTGAACAGCACTAAAGTTTCCGTCTTTGTCCATTACTTTATAAGTTGCAGGAATTTCTTCTATTTTTGAAAATTCATCTACTAATGAACTATCTTTCTTTACCAACTCCTCATAGACATCCTTTTCGATTGCCACATAATATTCCACGCCAAGAATTGTTCCACCGTTTCCTTCTTTCGCTGCTTCGTAATATGTACCTTCCTGACGCTGCCATTTTGCCGCTGTCGCTGATGTCACAGTATCTACTTTAATATCATTAGCCCCTTCTAATTCTGCCTCATAAAATGATGCATAAGGGATTTTCATGATTCCATACACATAATTCTTTTCTATTGGCACTTCACCTGAAACTGTTTCTGTCACCGGTTTTCCTTCCACCTGTAAAGATGCTGCCGAAGCCGAAACTGATGTTGACGCTACAGATATTGCCAGAAGCATAGATAATATTTTTTTCAATTTCATAAATTACTATCCTTATCCTTTCTGAATAATTCATGTTTTATTTACTTTGGTTTTATTTTGCTTACTTTGGTTAGTTGCAACTACCTCCGTTATGCTAGCATTATTCTAAACGCTTGTCAATTCTCGTAAATGAGAACTTCTTTCACCTAGAACGTTATTGATAAAATATATCATTAAGTTCAAAAATGATAGTAAACACTCTACTTTCGCAGTATAATTTTCTTAAGAAGATTGTCGAAAAAACATGGATTCTAAAACCCAAAAAGGAGGTATTTAAAATGACAAATATGTTTAAAAAATTTGATGGCAAAAAAGCAGGTGTTTTTGCTGCAGGCGTTTTATTTGGAACAGCAGGTATCAAAATATTATCCAGTAAGGATGCCAAAAATGTTTATACCAAATGTACCGCTGCCGTGCTTCGTGCAAAAGAATGTGTTATGAAAACAGTTACCACAATTCAGGAAAATGCAGAAGACATTTATGCGGAAGCCCAACTGATAAACGAAGAAAGACAAGGAAATGATACTGAATTTCCAGACGAAAGCGAAATGGAATAACGTTGGAAACAGCATACCTAAAACTTACAACACCTGTGGGCTACTGCAGGTGTTTTTCTCTAACATGGAAGGATAGTGTATCAAATGAAATTTAAAATACTACATGAAATTAAAGGGCGTATCCGAATACACCTCGCCCAAAAACAGATGACCTTTCAAGAAGCAGACGTTCTTCAATACTATTTAACCAGTCAGGACAATATTGTATCTGTAAAAATTTATGAAAGAAATCAGGATGTAACCATATGTTATACCGGAAAAAGGGAAGATATCATTCAGACGTTACAGCAGTTTTGCTATGATTCTGTATCCGTACCGGAACATGTATTAGAAAATTCCGGCAGGCAGATGAATCGTGAATATTGGGATAAACTTGTGCAAAAAATAGTAGTACGTGCAGGCAGTAAATGGCTCATTCCTATGCCCATACGAACCGTCTTTATTGCAGCGAAAGCCGCCAAATACATATGGCATGGAATTGAAACCTTGGCAAAGGGCAAAATCGAAGTACCTGTTTTGGATGGAACTGCTATCGCGATTTCATTGCTTCGAGGCGATATCAAAACAGCCAGCTCCATCATGTTCCTCCTTGGCATCGGTGAAATCTTAGAAGAATGGACTCATAAGAAATCCGTGGATGACTTGGCAAGAAGTATGTCCTTAAATATCAATAAAGTTTGGCTGCTCTCAGATGGCAAAGAAATTCTAGTGAATGCAAACCAGATAAACCAAGGGGACAGTGTAGTTATCCATATGGGTAATGTAATTCCTTTTGACGGCGTGGTAACCGAGGGAAGCGGTGCCGTCAATCAGTCTTCCTTAACCGGAGAATCCTTACCTGTTTTAAAGGAAACCGGCGGTTATGTGTATGCAGGAAGTGTTTTAGAAGAAGGCGAAATCACTGTAATGGTAAAGGAAACTTCCGGTTCTAACAAGTTTGAAAAAATTGTTAGAATGATTGAAGAATCCGAAAAGTTAAAATCTACTATGGAAGGAAGGGCAGCACATCTGGCTGACAAGCTGGTTCCTTATACTTTACTTGGAACAGCCCTTGTATACTTATTTACCAGAAACATAACAAAAACCTTATCTGTGCTAATGGTAGACTTTTCCTGCGCATTAAAACTGGCAATGCCAATTTCCGTGTTATCAGCCATACGAGAAGCCGGTACCCACCAAATCACTGTAAAAGGTGGAAAATTCTTAGAAAGCATTGCGGAAGCCGACACCATTGTATTCGACAAAACCGGAACACTGACCAAAGCTCAGCCTACTGTAGTAGATGTTGTACCGTTTATCGATGAAAGTCCCGATGAATTGCTGCGTACTGCTGCTTGTCTAGAAGAACATTTTCCACACTCTATGGCAAAAGCAGTGGTAAATGCCGCCCAAGAGCGCGGACTGACTCATGAAGAAAAGCATTCCAAGGTTGACTATATTGTGGCTCATGGAATTTCCTCCATGGTAGACGGTCACAAAGTGGTTATCGGAAGCTATCATTTTGTTTTTGAAGACGAAAATTGCAAAATTCCTACAGATAAAGAGGAATTGTTTGAACGTCTTCCGGAAGAATATTCCCATCTATATCTTGCCATCGATGGAACATTAGCCGCCACCATTTGCATTGAAGACCCGGTAAGAGAGGAAGCTACTACTGCCATTGATGTATTGCGAAAAGCAGGATTTGAAAAAATTGTAATGATGACAGGGGATAACGAACGAACCGCCTGTTCCATCGCCTCCAAAGTAGGCGTGGATGAATATTATGCCGGTGTTCTTCCGGAAGATAAGGCCAACTTTATCGAGCAAGAAAAAGCATTGGGCAGAAAAGTAATTATGGTTGGAGATGGTATCAATGACTCTCCTGCTCTCTCCGCTGCGAATGTGGGAATCGCCATCAGCGACGGAGCACAGATTGCCAGAGAAATTGCAGATGTTACCATAGGTGCCGATAATCTATTGCAGCTGGTAACTTTGAAACACATCAGCAATGGACTGGTAAAAAGAATTAAGAAAAACTACGTAAGTATTGTAGGAATTAACAGCGGTTTAATTCTTTTCGGCATTCTCGGAATAATACAGCCAACAACCTCTGCTATGCTTCATAATACTTCTACACTTTTGATTAGTTTAAATAGTATGAAAGATTTATATTAAAACTAAGGCTGAAACGTCACCGTTTCAGCCTTATTCTATGTATTCTCTCTACATTTTTTCTTTGAATTCATGGGCACCATCACACTTCGAATCTCCTGACCATCCACATATCCATGAGCTTTCAGCCCTTCCAAAATTACGGATTTCCATGTTTTAGCAGAAAAATGATATACCGTATCATCATCCAGTTCTACCGTGCATGCATTCGCCATCTCACATTCCTTATCGCAGTCTATTTTGTACATATTCTTCCTGCTGATGGCACCTATTTCCTCTAAAATATTAATCATTCTATATACCGTGGCAGTTCCAATCCCTTCGTCTTTTTCCACCGCACGATAATAAATTTCTTTGCAGCAGGAACATTCTTCCTCCAAAATCACGTCTAATAACAACAATCTCTGCTTCGTGATTCTGCATCCTCTTTCCTTTAACAACTGTATTACTAAATCCTTCTGCATTTTTGTTCGTTCAAATTGTTCTGTTTCACATGTTTTTTCCTTCTTCACATTGCAGCCTCCTTATCCATTACAATCTTCCCCACAATGCTTGTAACCTTTTTTCCTCCACGACCGCTGTCAAAACTGCTGACAGTTTTTAATCTGATAAAGATTTTCATTTTCATTACTTTAGTTAGTATACACTAACTACCATTCGTTGTCAATAACCTACTTTTTTTATGGAAAAATTTGTGTCTTTTCATCTTTTATGATATACTTGTTTTATATTACGTATTTTAAAGATGAGGTGTCATTATGCATGTAAATGAATCAGCAGAAAACTATTTAGAAACCATATTAATGTTAAGCACAAAACTGCCTGTAGTGCGTTCTGTAGATGTTGCAAACGAATTGGGATTTAAAAAGTCCAGTGTCAGCATCGCAATGAAAAATCTTCGTGAGAAGGGACATATCATTGTAAGTGATGCAGGATTTATCACTCTTACAGAATCAGGCAAAGAAATTGCAGAAATGATTTTAGAAAGACACGAATTTCTTTCTTCCTGGCTTATGAAGCTGGGTGTAGATGAAGCTACTGCTTCTGAAGATGCCTGCAAAATAGAACATGTAATCAGCACAGAAAGCTTTCAGGCTATCAAAAAACATGCTGAAAAATAAACATAATAAAAATATCCGGATGCAAAACGCATCCGGATATTTTTATGTTACCATCTGGTTAAATGCAATGCCATGCACAACAAAAACAGTAATGCTGCCTTTGTGAGAATCCACCAGATTTCATTTCCTCTTATTTTACCAAATCCTGTACCAATATTTTCTTTTGGACATTTTTCCAGACATTGATTACATTGAATACATTCTCCGGAATCTACCGAATCTCCATCGATTTTCAAATGCACCGGACACTGTCTTTCGCAGGCAGAACAGCCCGGAAAACAGTTTTCTCTGTTTCTTCGATATAAACTTACCGGCAAGATAGGAAGCAGAGAGAAAATCCCGCCCATAGGGCATAAGTATTTACAGAAAAATCGTTCTTCCCATGCCATTCCTGCCATAATAAAAAGTAAAATAATTACGCCAAGCAAATACGCCTTGTCTGGAAGACGCAGGCTCGTCAACATTGAAAACACATCCCATGGACTGCTTCCCCTGAACTTCTCATAAATGCCAAGCATACAGCAAAGTAAAATTCCTGCCAAAACTATATATTTTACATTTTTTAATCCATGGCTGACTGTTTCCGGCATTTTCGGAAGCTTTTTCTTTATTTTCTTTTGGATGCTGGAGGATATCATAAATATAATATCCCCAAGCGTTCCAAAGGCACAAGCATATCCACAGAAGAAACGTCCAAACAAAATTGTAAACAGGCCAATGGCCAATAACGTCTTTAAAAATGCATTCCATTCTATCATTTCTCCTGCTGCAAACTGAGTAAATATGTATTTGGCTCCTGCAAATGCGGAGGTAAATACCGCCGGTGCCGCAAGTAAAAAGAGAATTTGTATTCCCAAACGAATTCCTTTTTGTATCTTCTTTCGTTTTTTTCTATCCATGTTCCAATCCTTTCTTTCCCCTGACAACTTACTCACCCTCGGCTTCTTGTAATGCTGCCGCAACCGCATCCTTAATTCCTTTAGAACTAAAGGTAGCCCCGGAAACGGTATCCACTTCGAAGGATTGTGTTTCCAGCATATCATCAATTACGCCTACTGCCATATTCACATAAGCCTCATCATCGTTTCCATAATCCACAACTTCAATATTATCGATTACACCATTTGCTATGGTTACTTCCACCGTCAGATTTCCTGCAAATCCACTTCCGGTTCCTTCGTATACACCATCTTTCCATTTTGACTGTGGAACCGATTCCGTAACTTCTTGTGAATTACTTCCATATTGTTTTACCAAGGCATCCAGACTATTTTCCAATTCGGTCAACTGTTGTTCTGCCATATCTGCTCTTGCTTCCTGTGTTTTTAAGCTTTCCTTGGTTTCCCACAAAGAAAGATTTAAATTATATCCGTAAATCACCGCTGCAATTACCAGCAAATTGATTACTTTTATTTTAAAATGGGTATTCTCGCCTAACATAAATTCTCCTATTCTTTTGCCTGCTCTAATGCTTTTTTCACTGCATTGATGATTCCTTCTGAGCTGTAAGTAGCTCCGCTGACCACATCAACGCCATCGGTTGTCTGCTTTTTAAATATCTGAGCACTTACGCCGTTATAAGCTTCCCAGAAGAATTCATCATCATCTTCATAGGCTTTTACCGTAATTTTTGAAATGCTGCCATTCTGTATTACAACCTCTACTGTCACATAATCGTTAAATCCTAAAGCTTTGCCTTGATAGGTTCCATCCTTGTAAGCTTTCTTTTCGCCTTCTTCTCCTCCTGAGGTTGGCTGTGGCGCCTCTGTAGGTGATGGCACAGGTCTTGCAGTTGGTGACGGAACAATATCTGTTTCTGTCTTGTTTATTTCTTCACTGCTTACAGCCTTCTTTAAAGCATCTTTTACGGAATTGATAATTCCATTAGAACTGTAAGTTGCCCCTGTTACCACATCAATGCCCTCTGCGCTCTGTTTGGTTTTAATCACTTCTATTATTGTCATTGCTTTTTTCAGGAAGGACTCATCATCTTTAGAAACAATGGTAATATCGCTTATCTTCTTATTTTGAATGGTAACCGTGGCTTCCATATCTCCCCGAAATCCCTTGGCTGTTCCTGTGTAAACACCATCCTGATATCCGGTAGTTTCTCCTGTGCTGTTTCCTGAGGAGGTTTCATTTTGCCCTTGATTCTTTCCCGGAATATTCTTATCTTCTTTTTCTCCTGAATCCTTCTTTGCCTGAGAAAGAGCATTTTGAATGGCAGATATAATTCCATTAGAGGTATATGTCGCGCCACTAACGGTATCCACATTTGGACTTTGGCCTTCTATCACTTTTGCAATTAGTGTTTTAGCTCTTGTAAGATAACTGCCGTCTTCGCCGCCAGCACTTTCTACAGTGATTTCTGTGATTTTACCCTGAGCAATCACTACTTTTACCTTTACCTCACCGCCAAATCCGGTTCCTGTTCCGTAATAGACACCGTCCTTATATTCTGCATCTTCAAACGCCGGAACTGCTGTAGGTGCAGGTTTTCCCTTTTGTGGCGCTATCTCGGAAGTGTCTTCTACCCCTTCCAAGGCATTTCTGACCGCTGCTATAATTCCTTTGGAGCTGTAAGTTGCTCCGCTGACCGTATCCACATCCATGGTCTGATACTGCAAAATAGATTCTATCACTCCTTTTGCCTTGGCAACAAACGGTGCATCGTCTGCTTCTACCTCTGTCACTTCGATGGATACGATTTTGCTGTCTTCTACCACAACTTTTACTTTAATCTTTCCTGCAAATCCGACTCCAACGCCTTCGTAAGTGCCGTCTAAAAATGACTGGGCTTCTCCGTGTTTTGAACCCTTTCCACCCTTTTTTGAGGTTTTTCCCTTTGCAGAGGCAGTTTTTGTCTTCTTTGTGCTTTCATTTTCAGCCTGTGCCTGTGCTTTCAGCACTTCTTCTACCTGTGAAATATCGTAAGAATCCAACTCCACAGCGGTTGTTTCCGATACTCTGTCACTTCCTGCAAAAGCAGCTCCACCTGCCATCAAAAAGCATGGCAACAGGTAACATCCGGTTCTTACCTTGGACAATGTCTTTTTCATTTTTTCATTCATAGTCACATACAATCCTTTTCTTCTTATTTTATTGCTGCAGATGATACGTTTCTTCTTCGGTAATCTGGAATTTGTCTTTTAAACCTTCGCTTATATAAACATTATAATTTTCATCAATAAAAACCGCTTCTGCCTGATAGGTTTCAATCAATTCCATTCCCTTATCAAGTCCCAACACGAAACACGCGGTGGAAAGTCCGTCACTTAACAGACCATTATCCGTCACAACGGTTACAGAGATAAGACCGCTTTCTGCCGGATATCCGGTGCTTGGATTTAAAATGTGGTGATAGCGCACTCCATCCTGTTCAAAATATTTTTCATAATTTCCTGAAGTAGAAACATAATTTTCACCTTCCAATGTCAATACGCCCATATAACTTTCACCGGAATGTAAGGGATCTGTAACCGCCACACTCCAAGGACTTCCATCTTCTTTTTCTCCATAGGTAAGAATACTTCCGCCCACTGAAATCACTGCTCCGTTGACTTCCTTTTCCTGTTCTAAAAGCAACTTCGCTTCGTCACAGCCAATTCCTTTTCCAACTGCGCCCAAATCAATACTGGTGTTTTCTTCCAACTGCACCTTTTGATTACTGCATGTCACATTTTTATACCCGTCCTTTTTTAACAGTGCATCCAGTTCTTCTTTGGTCGGTACTTTTGGGTTTTCTCCATCAATATCCCATAAGCGTGACAGTTCACCAATGGTTGGATCCAACGCACCATTACTTCTTTGTGCAATTTCTAAAGTCTGAATAAGAAATTCTTCCATTTTCCCTGTGATTTCCACTCCCTCAGAATTGCCTGCACTTGCATTAACAGCGGCAATTTCTGCTTCGGACCCTCTCCAAGAAATATAAGTTTTCTCAATCTCCTTTAACTTAGAAAATATGTCAGAAGCCAACTCTGTGCCTTCTTCTTCACTTCCTGTAGTATAAATACTGGCAGAAACAATGGTTCCCATGGCAATATCGCTTTGACTTACCGATTGAACCTGCTTATTTCCCTTTTTCTGTGGCAAGCAAAACACTGCCACTAACAGTACCAGCAAAATAACAACTATCAGCAAAATCTTACTTTTGCATTTCTTTTTCATGTTCTTTTCTCCTAACTTCTGTTCATCTTCGCTAACTCCATGTGATATTCTAACTTTCCAGCTATTGGATTGCAAGATTTGTAAATGAGGATTTTTTTCATTAGTCTTTGATTTGTTGCTTTTCTTGCCGTCCTTTGTTAAAATATGCCCTGAAATTGCAACAGGAAAGGAGAAAGCTTATCATGAAAAAGGAACAAACCGGAAAGATTCTTAAAATCACGCTGGGGATTCTGTTTTTTGTTTCCCTGATTTTCGTAATCCGACAGTTTTTCTTTTCCACTTCGGGAACTTATGCCTTGATTTATCAAGATAATGTTTTATTGTATAAAATTGATTTAACCAACTCAGAACCTTCGGAATTTACCATTGATTATACTTCTGATAACGTTACCGGTTATAATACCATTTGCGTGAAAGACGGCTCCATCGGAATTGTGGATGCCGATTGTCCGGACAAGGTATGTGAACATATAGGAATGACTTCTTCTACTCATTTTCCTATTACCTGTCTTCCTCATAAGCTGGTAATTCAAATTGTGGCTGACTCAGATGTTCCCTCAGATGCACCGGATACCATCAGTCATTAAAACTGAGATTTTCTTACCAAATCAACTTCCAAACAGAAAGGATTACTTATATGAAAACCAAACATCTTACCTTACTGGCAATGTATACCACCATTGCCCTGACTATTTTTGTGGCAGAATCCGCCATTCCTCCCCTGCTTCCCATTCCCGGGGTAAAACTGGGGCTTGCAAATATTGTTACTCTATGGCTCCTTTTATGCAGCGACTGGAAAGATGCCCTCTTAGTTTTAGTCCTTCGTATTGTCCTTGGAAGTATCTTTGGCGGACAAGTTTTGTCTTTTGCCTATAGTCTTTCCGGCGGTCTGCTTTGTCTTGCTGCCATGGCAATATTCCATCATTTCCTTGGAAAAAAGCAAATTGTGCTTACCAGTATTCTAGGAGCCGTATTTCACAATATCGGACAGCTCCTTATGGCATTTTTCATTTTGCAGTCCTTCAGCATTATTTCTTATCTTCCGGTGCTTTTTATCAGCGGTATTGCTGCCGGAACTTTCACGGGACTTTGTGCTAAATACACTTACAAACGCATGGGACGTCTTTTTCACTTTAAAAGCATTTCCAATATAAAAAACGATGTTATAACCTAGGTTATAGCATCGTTCTTTGTATGTACTTCCTTTATTTTGTTGTTTCAATTTCTTGTTCTATTTGCTTATTTTTAAAATCCTCTTTCAACCATTCCGGTATGGATTTGACAAATAATGCACTCTGTATGGAAACCCCTCTGTCTTCATCTTCAATTTTCACACTAGCACCATAATTATTCTTTACGCTGTAATCACCGTCAAATGCTGTATAGTATCCAAATTCTCCAAGGCAGATGCAATTCTTTAATTCCTGAATCTTTTCCGGTTCTGTGTAGGTAATTTCTATTGATTCATCCAACCATTGATTATCTAAGGTATAGCAATATACGGTCATTTCCGTGATATTTAATTCTTCCAGTGTGTAAATTTTTATACCCTTTTCTTCCAGTTTTGCAATAGTTTTTGTAAAGGACGGATACACAATCATAGTTGCAATATCCCATTCATTGGAATATGGTCCACTTGCTTCCAGAACCAGACTCATAACCGGTGTCTGCTCATTTAATTCTTTTGCAGTAGCATTTGCATATTCTTCCCTATAAGTTTCTATAAATTCCTGTCTTTCCTGAGCGCTCATATCCAAATATTTTGTTCCATAATCAGCCCATTCATCGTAATATTTTATCTGACTTACATCTGCTACGTCTACATTGAATACTCTGAAATTTGCCTGACGATATTCCTGATTATCTAAAAACTGCATCATATATGTTGTCAACACATCATAAGATACCTGATAATTTCTATAAACATTTTTGCCTGTCTTTAATGTGTACTTTACAGAAATGTAGGTACAAGGATTCACATACCCAGACTCACTCTCTGTATTGTCTGTTTCTTTTTGACTGGCAATACAAGCCTTTGTAAAATTCTTGATTAATTCCTTATCGCTTATTTTCATATGTTCAAAAACATACTCTTCTTTTGAAATGTATTTCCCACTTTCTACATCATACTCATTATCGTTGTAGGAATAATTAATGGAACTTTCGAAATTTACTGCTGCATACTCCATCTGTTCCCAGTTGATTTCATAATTATCGTAATACTGTCCTCCAACTTCAAATCCTACAAAAACAATGATTGCTGCTACACCGGAAATTATGGCTGATTTTATTCCGGATTTTATTGCTTTGATATCCAGTTCAAACACAAGCTGAATTACAATTTGTGAAAGTACAAAGGTAATCACAAAACCGATAATTGCCCAGACAGTGGTTTCGTTGTATCCGATCGACCAGAAAAACAATGTGCCGCCTACCACTACTGCTGTCATGATAAATATTTTAATAACACCTTTGCTTTTTTCAAACGCCATGGATTTCCCAGCACTTTCTGACTTTCGGTTAATGTAAGTCCACAAAGTTAATGCGATTAACACTACTGCTACAATCATGCATCCCACAATCCATACTACCGGATTTCCAGACTTTTCTCCATTTACTACTTGGGATAATCTTACATATGCACCCAAAGGTGAAAGAACATCACATAATTCCTTTACATTTCCATAGTCTGCCATATAAGTCATACTACATTTGCCCATTAAAATAACTACCAGCATGGTAATTAGGTATCCATAACCAAATAAGGTAAACATTCCACAAACTCCGGCAAATATATTTCCAGTAAGGCACACTGCCAGTATGGCTGTCGTATAGCACAATACATAACCAATGCTATTGATGAAAAATCCTACAAATGCTGATTTTACCACTGCCATATTGCAATAGCCAAAAGCAGAACTGATAGCCAGACCACTTAAGCAAAACACCAAATATGGTACAACGTATATCATAAATCCATTTAGAAAACGTACCAGAAAACGCTTCTGTCTACGTATTGGAAGACTGTGATAGAAATCAACCTGTTCCTTCTGATACAAATATCCAAACTGACTAAAGGCTGCTGCACACGCCATTAACAACGTGACAAACATGGTAGCTCTATTTTCTCCTCCAATATAATAGCTCAAAACATGGATGGCTTCCTTGTAGGAATAGGTGCTTCCCTTCATGCATTCCACTACACGTTGCACCTGTATCGCCATTACCATAGTAAAATTAAAAAACATGATAACTGTATTCATCAACACCAACCACATTTTTGCTTTTATATCTTCTCTTAACAAACTAGAAAATGAGTTTTTTGATGTCATATCCCACTACCTCCGTTTCACTGATAAATATTTCTTCCAAAGATAACGGAAGAATCTCACTGAATACAGGATTTGCACTCTGTATCTTATTCATAATCTCCTCACGCTCTCCCCGAATGGTCAATGTGACCAAAGAGCCCCTTCTTTCATTTTTTAATACATCCAGTTTTGTAACTGTTTCGTATTCCATAATAGAATCCTGAAAAACGCACTGAACTTTAAATATATTGCACTTCATTTCTTCTAAATCCTTAGAAAGAAGCACACCACCTTTATGTAATAACCCTACATGATCACAAATATCTTCTAATTCCCTTAAATTATGAGAAGCTATTATTGGTGTCAGTCCACGCTCTTCCATTTCTTTTGCAAACATACTTTTAATTCCCTGACGCATTACCGGGTCTAAACCGTCAAAGGTTTCGTCACACAGAATATATTTGGTTCCACAACAGATTCCCAACAAAATGGAAAGCTGTTTTTTCATTCCCTTAGAAAAGGTATTGATTTTTCTTCTGCTGTCTAAAGAAAATTTTTCCAGACAGTCTAAATATTTTTTCTCATCAAACTGAACATAATAATTTTTATAAAAGGCTCCCATATCTTTTGGTGTGGCATTTAACAGAAAATACTGTTCATCTGATATATAGAAAAATTTCTGTTTAGCTTCCTCGGACTCATATACCGGAATGCCGTCCACTAAAACGCTTCCTTTATCCGGTCGTAAAACTCCTGCCAACATTCTCATAAATGTACTTTTTCCTGCTCCATTGGTACCAATCATTCCAAACACAGTTCCCTCTTTGATACGCAAGGAAATGTTATCTACTGCCTTAATATTGCCAAAGCTTTTGCTAATCTCGGATGTTTCTATCATTTCATTTCCTCCCCTTGATAAATTTTCTTTACACTTTTTTGTATTTCTTCTTCTGGTATCTGCACACTTTTGGCAGCTTCTACTGCTTTTTGAAGTTTCTCCATGGCTTCTTTCTGCTTTAAGCTTAACAATTCTTCATTAAAACTTACAAAACTTCCTCTACCCTTCACCGAATAAATAAAGCCTTGGCGTTCTAACTCCATATAAGCTCTCTGTATGGTGTTTGGATTAATGGACAACTCCATAGCAAGATTTCTGACAGAAGGCAACTGGCTGTCAGGTTTTATTATGCCCTTCACGATTAAATCCTGAAACCGCTCAATAATCTGTTCATAAATCGGTCTTCTATCCTTGTAATCAATAATAATCATAGCTTCCCCTTTCTACCTAATTGTATTATCTTTATTAAGTGTATTACTCGTCTTAATACACATTATATGCACTTGTTACATATATGTCAAGAGGCAGTTGTATTTTTTTCACAATGCAAATAACAATTCAGCCCGTAGAAATTGTCATGTACAGCCTATAAACATAAGAAGTTTCCAGAGCTGTTTCGTTTTTGCTCTGGAAACTTCTTATGTTTATAGGCGTCCTGCCAACTTCAAGCGGGCTGAACTGTTACTCTTTTTTATTATTTTTTCATTTTCGGTTTAAAGATCAAACTTGCGATATATCCAAAAATCAAAGCAGCGGATATCCCTACTGCACTGGAAGTAAAGCCTCCCATAAAGATTCCGATAAAGCCATCACTGTCTACTGCCTCTTTGATTCCTTTCCAAAGTACATTTCCAAATCCTAACAGTGGTACACTGGCTCCTGCTCCGGCAAATTCTACCAGCGGAGGATATATGTTTAACGCGCCAAGCACCACTCCACTGCAAACCAGCAATACCATAATTCTTCCGGGCATCAGTTTGGTTCTGTCCATTAATATCTGAATCAATGCACAAATCAAACCACCTACCCAGAAAGCATTTACATAATCCATCATACTAACTTGACTCCCTTCTGCACTATGCAAAAACGATTTTCTAAAGCTAGTATTTCCACAGGAATGTAAAATATACATCGAAATATAATTTGAGCCGCCTTAATTGGCAGCCTAAATTACGTTGTTTTAATTGTTTTCCATTTACCTCTTTTAAAGCGGACCACATAAATAAATCCGCGAATACACTCATCCATCGCCAAGGCAATCCATACCCCTACCAGACCTAAGCCCATAACACTTCCTATGATATAGGAAAACAATGCAGCCACTACCCACTGACATGTGATTCCGCAGGCAACCGGGAATTTCACATCTCCTGTAGCAATCAACGCTTTTACCATTACAATGTTAATGGAACGTCCGATTTCTAAGAAAATTTCTACCAGCAATACCTGATGTGCCAGTGCAAGCACTCGTTCGTCCTCTGTAAATAGTCCGATAAAACTATCTGAAACAAAGTACAAAAGAATACTTAAGCCTACTGACGCCACAGTTGCCACTAACTGCACCGACCATACTTTTTTTGCCACCATCTCTTTTCTTCCGGCACCTACGATATATCCGATTACCACCTGCAATGCCTGAGCAATGGCAACCGAATAAATGTACGCCACATTGGCAGCCATTCCCACATAAACTTTGGTGTTCACCACATAAGTTCCAAAGGTATTTATCACACCAAGCACTACCATCTGGGAAATATTATAGGATATCCCCTCTGCTCCTGAAGGAATCGCTACCGCCAGAATTTTTCCAATGGTTTCTGTGGGCAGCGGAAATAGATGTTTTATGGAAAGCTTGATTCCAAGCTTTTTCTTAAATATTACCACCATGATAATCAGTCCTACGCATTTGCTGATATTGGTAGAAATCGCAACACCCACAATTCCAAGCTTTGGCATTCCAAAGAACCCATAAATCAAAATAGCATTTCCTATCACGTTTAAAATATTCATAATAAAAGAAATGGCTGTAATGGTGCTGTTCATGGAATAGCTTCGCAAAATAGCTCCAAAAGCAATATACACTGCCTGCACAATAACGCAGATTCCTATAATGGACATATACTTAGAAGCATCCGAAAGAATTTCCTCCGGCACATTCATCATGCGGAAAATCGGCATATGAAACACCACTAGAATAAAACTTGCAATAAATCCTAAAATAGTAAGCATTGCCAACGATACCGTACATGTTTCCGTCACCTTTTTCCTGTTGTTGGCACCCAGATACCTTGCCAACACTATGGTGGTACCTGAGCCCATCACATTCAGAAACATAATGAGAATACTCATAATCTGATTTCCATTTCCGATGGCAGCCACTGCATTTTCAGAATAGCGGCTAATCATAATTTGATCCACATTCCCCACTAACAGCTGTAAAAACAGCTCAATAAAAATCGGTACGGACATGATTGCCATTCGCTTCATGGTATAATCATCCACATTAATTTTTTCTGTACTTTTCTCCACTGCCCCTTCCCCCTCTCAGAAAGTGCATTTTATCTAAAAAACATTTTCTTGTTCTTATTTGCTTAAAATTACGCTTTCCTTAATTGTAATTTTATCATTATTTACTGTGACATTTCCTTTTTTATCTGCCTTGATTACCATGTAATTTTCTTTCTTTCCGTAATCTTTGCTTACACCATCGTCTAAATACAATTCGTAGGATGTATTCTTCTTTACAAAACCAAATACCTTTAATGTTGTAAAGTCCACTTCTTCTGTGGATTCTCCACCGTAAGTCATTGGAACTAAGTGATTTGGACGGATAAAGAACATCAATTCATTTAAGTCCACATCCACATAATGATGTCCTGCCGGCAATACTTTGCAGTCGTATTCTGTCAGGCTTCTCATTTTCACTGCCATCATTTCTTCTGGAAGATATACATATCTTCCTGTGGTATTCTGTGTATAAACCGGTGCAATCATAATGGAATCACCGATGATTAACTGATCTTCCACTTCTTTTGCATGAGCATCATCTTCGTATACGAATGCCAATGGCTTTGCATACATTTCGTTGTTCAATGCTGCTTTCATATATTCACTGTAAATATAGGAAAGTAAACCATAACGAATACCGATAATATTCTTAAAGTCTTCCACATTTTTAAACTGGTATGGTTCCTGCTTTCTTGTTCCTAATGCTGCATGGTTACGCATCAATGGAGTAAACACACCAAATTCTGTCCAACGAAGTACTAAATCTTCTGTAGTATTGGCACCAAAACCACCAATGTCAGAACCCGTGTACAAGAATCCACACATATTTAAGGATGGAAGCATTTTGATTGTCATTAATAAATGTGACCACCATGCCAGGTTATCTCCCTGCCAGATACCACCGTTTCGATGCATTCCAATATAGGAAGCTCTGGAGAACATTAAAATTCGTTTGTCCGGAACCATTTCCTCAAAAGCTTCTCCCGCTGCTCTGGTCATATTATAACCATACAAATTGTGAAGCTTGTCATGGCAGATTTTTCCTTCCTTGGTGTTGTGGTAAAATGCTTTGTAATCTGCCGGTGAGTTAGCTATTCCTAACACCTTATCCTTTAAAGTGAAGAAAGAGTTAATATCAATGTTTGTACCTTTTACACTGTCCACATAATCAAAAGCTTCCTGTAAGCCCTTATCAGAATAGAAAATAGCAGGCTCATTCATATCATTCCAAAATCCTTCGATTCCCTTATCCAATAAGAATTTGTATTTCTTTCCAAACCACTTTCTTGCATCTTCGTTTAAGAAATCCGGAAAATGTACTTTTCCCGGCCATACAGCACCTACAAAATCCTTGCCATCTTTATCTTTACAGAAGTAATTATTTTTTACACCTTCTTCATATACGTCATAGCCTTTTTCAATTTTTACACCGGCATCAATAATTGGAATCAAGCGTACATGTTCCTTCTTCATTTCCTCTACAAACTTTTCAAACTTAGGAAATGCTTTTTCATTGATGGTAAAATCCTTATAAGATTCCATGTAATCAATATCCATGTAAACTGTATCTAATGGAATGTTGTTTTCTCTGTGTCCTTTTACCACTTCTCGGATTTCGTCTTCATTCATATAGCTCCAGCGGCACTGCTGATAACCAAATGCCCAGCGTGGAGCAATGTAACTCTGTCCGATGATGGTACGGAACTCTTTTACAATATCCAGAATTTTATTGCCTGTTACGATATAGCAGTCTACATCTTTTGCTGTTTCAATGGTAAGCACATCCATATCTGTGTATCCGATATCAAAAGTCACTTTTTCCGGTGTATCAAAAAATACAAGAAATCTTTCTCTACCGTCTACCAAAATAAAGTTGTGCGCTCCATAGAGAGAATTTTTTTCTTCGGAATGTACCGGATCATCTGCACAGTTGCTGATGTACAAATGGCCTCTCTTGTTAATTCCTCTGACCTGTTCTCCCAAACCGTATACTTTGTCTTCTTTTTCCATTTCGTAAGTAAATAAAATACCCTCCTTGGTATCATTATTCTGCTGTTTGAAAAAAGGCATATTTCCTTTTTCCGCTGTAATCTTTTTCACTACTGCTTCTGTATTGAATACTTTTCCAAAACTATATTTCTTAACCATTTTTACCTCCAGAATGATTCTTTTCTTTCTTTTTCTTCTAAATAGTAGTATACTTGTTTCATGAAATCTTTTCTTGCAAAATATAGCTTTAAACTAACACTATTCTGCTCACTTTGCAAAGATATGGAGGACCTTATGGAATACATGGAATATTTACAATTAAAAGAATTAGCCACTCACGGAGATTTTCTCTCCCCCATTTCCTATTATGAATTAAATGGCGGAAATGGCACTTTTCTATTACCCATGCATTGGCACGAGGAAATGGAAATCACTTATATTGCTTCCGGTCACGGCACTTATGATTTGGATTTGAACGAATTTCCTGTCACTCAGGGTGATTTCCTGATTATCCCACCTGGGGTGTTGCATGCCTCCAATTCCACGGATACCAATTTAAAGACATTAACTTTCGTATTTCACTTAAACATGTTAAATAGTCTTATCACAGATGCTTGTGCCATCCAGTACTTCGTACCGTTACTCCATGGAGAAATTTCTTCTCCTATGGTAATCCACAAGGATACTCCCGGATATAATGAAGTTATCGCCAGCTTTTTCAATCTTCACAAAGCTTACAAAGAAAAAACAGTTGGATATGAGCTTGCAGTGAAATCTCACTTGATGCTTCTATTCTACCAACTGTTTCATTATGATATCCTTTCTAAAGAAGGAAAACATACCCATATCCACCATACTTCTGAGTTACTGAAAAATGTAATCAATTATATTCATACCAATTATGCGGAACATATTACGGTAGCTGACCTTGCAGCGTTATGCGATTTCAGCGAATATCATTTTATGCGTTTTTTTAAAAAGCATGTGGGTATGACTTGTATTGATTACATTAACAATTACCGCCTTGATGTGGCTTCTGCCATGCTAAAGGAAAAGGACGACTCTGTTATGGAAATTGCTTTGGATACGGGATTTAACAATATCTCCTATTTCAATAAAGTATTTAAGTCCAAATTCAACGTAACACCAAGCCAATATCGAAAGCTGTTGACAGAAATGGAGCGTTAACAGCTTTCCAACACAACTCCGTGGGCAATTCCCGGAACACTTAAGCCCTCGTTGTGGGATACCGGTGATAATAAGGCTCCCGTTGGCACAAACAATACTTTGTTCCATTTTTTATCTTTGATTTTTTGTAAAACCAATGCGGACAGTACCGTGGCAGAACAGCCGCAGCCACTGCCCCCTGCATTGGTTCCTTGGGTTTCCTTATCAAAAATCAATCTTCCGCAGTCCAGCAATTTGTGGCTGATATCGAACCCTTTATCTTTCATCAACTCAATCAAAATTTCATAACCAACATCACCCAAATCCCCAGTGATAATTTTATCGTACTGCTGTTCATCACAAGAAAAATCCATAAAGTTCTGATATATGGTATCGCAAGCCGCCGGCGCCATACAAGCTCCCATATTCATAGAATCCGTCACTCCAAAATCTACAATTTTTCCTGTTGTGATTCCTGTAATTTTAGCGATACCCTTGTCTTTTCCCACCACAAAGGCTCCACTTCCCGTTACAGTCCAAGTGGATGATGGCGGTCTTTGATTTCCATATGCCAAAGGAAAACGAAATTGCTTCTCTGCACTGGCAAAATGGCTGGAAGTAAGTGCCATAACATAATCCGCTGCCCCAGAAGCAACTGTCATTGCCGCTAACGACAAACTTTCTCCTGCAGTGGAACAGGCACCATAAACTCCAAACAAGGGAATCTGCATATCCGCCAGTCCAAAACAGCTTGCCATTTCCTGTCCTAACAAATCTCCTGCAAATACATAACGAAGCTGCCATTTTTCAATCTCTGATTTTCCTATCGCAAGGGTAAATGCTTCTTTTTGTAGTGTGGACTCTGCATCTTCCCAAGAATCGCATCCAAACATTGGGTCTTCCCCCACCACGTCAAACATATTTCCCAGTGGACCTTCTCCTTCTTTTTTCCCCACCACAGACGCACTGGAAAGAATCCCCGGTGGCTGACAAAAAGACAGGCTTTGTTTTCCCTGCTGTACAATATTTTTTTCCATAAAAAAACCTCCTATCTGTCCTATTTTCTAAGGATAGTATAAGAGGTTTTTCGAAATTTATTCGCTGATACTATTATTCTATTTTAAAACAGATTTACTTTCCCAACAATTCCATCATTGATTACATAGTATGCTGCAAAGTCTTCCGGTTTCACATAAACCTGCATTTTTTCGATTTCCACGCCACGGTTTCCTCTGACTTCCACATCTTCTTTTACCTTTTCGATAATTCTATCCATATCCGCTTCATAATGACGGTACTGTACTGTAATTTCCGGTTTTACTTCCTTTTTTTCCACAACTGCTTCCTTTACTTCTGTAACTGCTGTACCATTTGCTGCTGCCTTAGCTGCTGCTTTTGCCGCTGTGTGTTTTGCTGCTGCTTTTCCACTTGTTTTTTTCATGTCTTTTCCCTTTCCGTAAATTATTTACATCATCTTTTACTCCACTTATTAATATAGTCTAATTTGAGGGTTTTCGCAACCTATTTCTGAAAATAACTTTTTTCTTACCTCCATAAGTGTAAAGCCCAACAAATTATGTCCTCTCCATCTACTCATATCAAACCTGTTTTCATCCTTCATGCTCAATCCAATCCCCCAAATTCTATCATTTACCGCACATTCTGCCAAAATCGCGTCTTCTGTTGCTAAAAGTTTGTTTCTTAATGTTTCATTTCCCCTGAACTTTTCAAGCAATCCATTATATACAATAACTTGTCGCATCCCATTCCATATTATCTCATCGAAACCAGAAACTTGTCTTCCTAATGCTTTAATTTTTGCCACATCGTTTGTAGCTAATATCTCCTTTGCGATAACACTATCTTTAAATAAACATGCTTTTCTATACATCATATATTGCTCCATGGAAGAAAATATAACATTCTCTGCCTGAAACTCTGACATATACCAATTACTCAAATAACCATTTACTTCATCCGGATTGTGAAAACATATTATCTCTTTATCTAACAATCTGTTCACCCACTTTTCGCACCGCTAAATCCAATTCCAAATCATGCAATCCATTATATGCTGCACGAATAAACGCTAACGGTACCAATTCAATTACCTTTTCGCTGGCTATATTATAATACCATTGAAAATATGCATAAAACTGCCCTATCCAATCTACACAAAAGCCACCGATTTTTTCTCCTTGCACTAGCTTATATTCATCTGTTTTGCAAAAATAATCCCACAATTCTCTTGCATCAAGCGTACAAACATATGCCTGACCACAATCAATAAATTGCCTTGTTCTGCTTGTCATATACTGCTCAATAAAATTTTCCACATCTATGCCCGGAGCAAAATCTGTCACTTCGCTAAACAATTTCCCCTGTGTTTCAACCACTTCTTTCAAATATGCCTCATCGTAAGGGTGCATATCTTTCCCTCCAGTTCCTATATCAGTGTACTAAATACATTCATCACCTTATTTTTATCGGAATTAATCAAATCCTTCATTTTTTCGCGTGCTTTAACATCTCTTTCATTATACTTCTGATTAAATTCATGGTAATCTATAGAAATCAATTCTTCATCTATCTCTTTTAACTTTGAATATGCCTTTTGCGACTTAATACAATACTGTATGCCTAAGCCCCCCAAAGAAAGCAATTCCTCTAAAATTTCTATATCTATTTCATCTCTTACAAAAGCTTTTGCAATATAGAAGTAAGACGCATCTGCACGCCACCCTTTAATAACATCATATTTTGATGTATCTACACTATATTTGTTAATAAATTTCTCCGACAAAATCCGGTATCTTTTTGAATCATCTGCCTGTCTGTGCTTCATAAGTTCAGCAAGCCAGGCTAATATATTTTCTTCTGAAAAATCAAATACTGTCAACTCTGACATCTCAAGTTCATACTTGTGTACCCAGCCGCTTATCTCCACAGGATTGCACACCGCCCATTCTTTAGCCAAGTCAACATTTTCCGTCAAATAGAATCCTCTACCATAATCATGCCTGTCTTCTCCCAATCCATACGTTGGTGCAATTTTCTCATTCGGACTACCATGATACAAAATAATTTTGTTATTCATCCCTCACCTCATATACCAATCTCAACTATTTATCTTAATAGTACTCCGGTCTACGGTCACGAAACAGCCCCCAACTCAAACGGTTTTCTGCTATTTTCTCTAAATCAAATTCCTGCACCAATACTGTTTCCTCTGTTCTTCCTGCCTGTTCCAACAATTCTCCTGTTTCGTCTGTGATGAAGGAAGAACCATAAAAACATAAGGAAGAGGTCTGGTAGTTATTTTCTTCGCATGGAAGTACTTTTTCCTCTCCGATACGGTTTGCAGCGATTACAGGCACCAGATTGGAACCTGCATGCCCCTGCATACATCTGCGCCAATGTGGCATGCTGTCACACTGTAAAATCGGCTCAGAGCCAATGGCTGTTGGGTAGAAAATCAATTCTGCTCCCTGCACTGCCATACTTCTTGCACATTCCGGAAACCACTGATCCCAGCAGATACCTACACCGATTTTTCCATATCTGGTATCCCATACTTTAAATCCGGTATCTCCCGGTGTAAAATAAAATTTTTCCTGATAAAAATGGTCATCCGGAATATGAGTTTTTCGGTAAACTCCCAAAATTTCTCCATCCGCATCAATCATTGCCACCGTATTGTACAAAGCATTTACATCTTTTTCATAAAAACTAATCGGAAGTACTACCTGTAACTCTTTTGCCACCTTTTGAAATCTCTGTACTGCCTTATTTTCCTGAACACTTTCTGCCAGTTCATAATAATCATATCGCTTTTCCTGACAGAAATACAAATTCTCAAACAGTTCCGGTAAAAGAATCACATTTGCACCCTTTTTTGCTGCCTTACGTACCATTTCTTCTGCTTTATCAATATTTTTTTCTCTGGATTTATCGCACTGCATCTGAATTGCTGCTACTATAACCTTTCTCATTGCTCGTCCTGTTCCTTTCTATCAATCTATTTCCACAATGGAATCTGCTGTGTAATACAATGAATGTTTCCGCCGCCAATCAAAATATCTCTGGCACGAACCGGAACCACCTTGCGGTTCGGAAATAACTGTTCTAATATTTTTTTTGCTTCTTCATCCTTTTCATCACCAAAGAAAGGCATTACAACACTCTCATTGGCAATATAAAAATTCACGTAGGATGCAGCCAAACGCTCCCCATCCGTTCTGGTTGGCTCTCCATCCCAATGAATCAATCCCTCACATTCTTCCTCTGTCATATACACCGGAGAAGGCAATGGCAGTTTATGCACCTGAATTTTTCTCCCCTTTGCATCTGTTTCCTGCATTAAATAGTCAAGACATCTTTTTGACATTTCATATTGAGGGTCTGATTCTTCGTCTGTCCATGCCAAAACCACTTCTCCCGGTGCTGTAAAAGCACAAATATTATCGATATGTTCATTGGTTTCATCGTTGTAAATTCCACATGGAAGCCAAAGAACCTTTTCCACGTTTAAATACGCTTTTAATTTCTGCTCAATTTCTTCTTTGGTAAGTTCCGGGTTTCTTCCTTTGCTTAAAAGACAGCTTTCCGTCACCATGGCAGTTCCCTCACCATCGGAGTGAATGGCACCGCCCTCCAAGATAAAATCTCTCACATCATAAGTGTCTTTTTCCAGCAAGTCACAAACCTTTCTTGCCACTTTATTATCTTTATCCCATGGAAAGTACAGACCATCATGCAAACCACCCCAGGCATTAAATCCCCAGTCAATCCCCCGGATTTCTCCTGTTTTGTTTTTTACAAACGTAGGTCCGCAATCCCTTGCCCAGGAATCATCCGTTGACATTTCTACTACTCGAATATGTTCCGGCAGCATTTCTCTTGCTGTGTCGTACTGTTCAAAGCTCACCAGCATAATTACTTTTTCGCTTTCTGCAATGGCTTTTGCCACTTCACAAAAAGCACGTCTTGCCGCAACCGCTCCGTACTGCCAGGAATCTGCCCGTTCCGGCCAAATCATAAGGCATCCATAATGTGGTTCAAATTCTGCCGGCATAAAAAAACCGTCTTCTCTGGGAATCGTGTGTAAAATCTTCATCTGCACTCTCCTTATTTTCTGGATTTTTCTACTATAGAGTTTAGACTATATGCAGATAAATTGCAAGGGATTATCGTTGCATTTTCCACAGGTTATAATAATACCCCTGCCTTTTTAAAAGTTCCTCATGACTGCCTCTTTCTACAATTTTCCCTTGCTCTAACACTAATATTTCATCACATTCCTTAATGGTAGAGAGTCGGTGGGCTATAATTAACATGGAAGTATTTGGATATTCCTTATAAATTCTTGAAAAAACTTCCTGTTCCGTACGGTAATCTAAATTGCTGGTACTTTCATCCAGAATCCAGAAATCACTTTTCTTTAAAAAGGCTCTCGCCAGAACGATTCTCTGTCTTTCTCCCACACTTAATCCATTTCCACCTTCTTCCAGACAGGTATCGTACTGTTTTGGCAAACGTGAGATAAATTCATGAGCTCCGGCACTTTTAGCTGCCTCCTCAATCTCCTCCTTGGTTGCCTCTGGTCTGCTGATGCGGATATTCTCATAAATGCTTTTTGAAAATAGCTGCATGGTCTGTGGAACATAGGCTATTGCTTTTCTGACAGAACTGTGCTTATACTGTTTCACATCCTTATCCTCAATCAAAATCCCCCCCGAAGAAGCATCGTAATAACGCAGCAAAAGCTTGGCAATGGTAGATTTTCCACTTCCGCTGCCACCCACCAATGCCACTTTCTTCCCCTTAGGAATAGTGAAACTGATATCCTGAAGCACCGGTTTTTCAAAACCATATTGAAAGGTTACATGGCGAAACTCTACCGTTCCCTGTATTTTTGAAATATCCTGCAGTTCTCCCTTTTCTTCTGTAGGATATTCTAACACTTCTGCTACTCTTTTCATGGAAATATCGGATTCTTTGAAAGCAAACTGCATCTGCACCATCTGATTTAAAGGTTCTCTAAAAAATCCATACAAAGTCATAAATGCCAAGAATCCTCCCAACGATAATTCCTGCGCCATAACTTGTACCATTCCACAATACAAAAATAACAGATTTCCCATACCTGCGATCAATTCTTGCAGACTTTCCTGCAAACCACACATTTTTGCCATCTTATATTCCAACTCAATCAATTTTCCATATTCTGTTTTGATTGACTGTATCTGCACACGCTCACCTGCATTTGCTTTCAGGGTTTCCATGGCAAAAATCCCTTCCACCATCTGGGAAGACACTTCTGTACTTTGCTGCACCTGCTTTTCTTTCCAGACTCCAAGTTTTTTCTGAATTATAAATCCACATGAAACACCAAGTAAACTAACCAGCACACACACAAGAAACATTTCTTTATTTGTCACCGCCATTACCATGCCACTGAGGAGCATCATACCAACGTTCACCATACAAGCCGGTATCATTCGGGTATATAACTCCTTCACTGCAAACGCATCAGAAACGCGATTTACCATATCACCGGTTCTACGGCTTGCAAAAAAGCTTACTGGAAGATGATAAATATGTTCTATGTAGGACGCCATCATAGGTATATCTATATTTTTAGAAAGTTTACTGGTAAGAAGTTTCTGCAAAAATCCCACACCACTCTGTGCCAACAGCATAATGAAAAAAACTGCAAGAAAAAAACTTAAGGTATTGACATTTCCAGTTCCCAGAATTTTATCATATATGACATAATAAAAGGTACTTCCTGACAACTGCAAAATCACTGCCAATACCATCATCACGACTCCCGCAGCAAACAGCTTCCTATGAGGTTTTATCCATTCCAAACCATAGGCAAAGATATTCTTTTTTGCTCCTTTTTCCTCTACAAAATCTTCCCCCGGCTCTATCAGCATCAAAATACCGGTAAATTTCTGAAAAAATTCTTCGATTGTCACCGATAAAATTCGTTTTGCCGGATCACCAATCAGAACATGCTGATGGGTTATTTTAAATATCACTACAAAATGAGAAAAACCTTTTTGGGTTATAACATTAGCCACTGCCGGCAAAGGATATTTTTCAAAAAATCCTTCTTTGTCCACACGTACTGCCAAGGATTCAAAGCCAAGGTTTTTGGCACAATGCTGCATTCCTGACAAATTGGTTCCACAATCGTCTGTTCCCATCATATCTCTTAGCCTGGTCAAACTCATATCTTTTTTATAATAAGAACAAATCATCGCCATACAAGCGGCTCCGCAGTCTGCTGCATCGTGTTGTTTTATGTATGTATATCCCATGACAATCTCCTATCCTAGTTGATAGGAGTAAATGTAGCACAATTACTTTTCCCTCAAAAGATATCTGTGCTGTTTCGACGTTTTGATGTGATATTTGGCAGTTTAATATACATTGTTCTCCATCAGAATCTTGGCACAAAACGTGCCATCTTCACAAGAAAACTCTGCTCGTCCACCATAATTTTCTACAGTTTCTTTTATATTTCCCATACCGTAACCGTGTTCCTCTTTATTATCTTTTGTTGTCTGAAATATATGCTTCTTCCCTACAGTCTTTTCTTTGCAACTATTACAACACTCGATAGCAATAAACTGTTTTACATCTTTCATTTTAAAGGTGATGTTACGCTGTCCCTTTTCACACTTTTCGCTGGCTTCAATGGAATTGTCCAATAAATTTGCCACCACCGTATTCAAATCCATATCCTCAATATGAATTTTCTCACATGCAATCTCACACACAAAATCAATATCTTTGTTCTTACATATCATATTTTTTACCGTTAAAATTGTCGACAGTATTTCATTCTCTGCCACGATAATATTACTTGCTTCCTCTGTAGATGCCCCTATTTTATCAATATATGCGATTGCCTCTTCTTTCTCTCCCCTGCGGATTCTTTCTGCAATTACATATAAATGATTTCTAAAATCATGGCGCAGTGCTGACAGTTTTTTAATCTGTTCCGTAGTTAGACGATAATGAGCCCTCTGCATTTCATACATTTCCAATCTTGCTTTTTCTTCCGCATACTTTTTCGCCTGAAATATAGAACTTTTGAAGATTTCAAAGGAAATCATATTGATTATCAGCACCAACATAAAGATTCCACAGGTCGCATTTTCTATTCCCGCAAGAATTTCCTCTGATAGTTCATATTTGTAAATCTGTATCAAAAAGCAGACAATGGTAAATAACATAATCATTAGCACGAGGAAATGAATTAGGGATTGCGTCCCGAGCAGAGCCAGACGGTTATCTATTTTAATTTTTATCAACGACACTGCATAATAACATATCACAAGGGATAGCACAAATACCATTCTTGCTGTAATTCTGTATTCTACAATTTCCATACTGCCAACCATCATTATTTTACATATAATTCCATCTACAAGCAATATCACGAAAGATGTAGCAAAAATCGATATCCAATAAACAATTTCTTTTTTAATCACTTTTCCTTTAAAGAAAATCAGTGGCATTAAAAATTCAAAAATAATGGTTATATTATTATTTCCCATCATTTCTATTACAACCAAATTGCAACACACATACAGCACATAACAAAATTTCCCAATTCTTTCATTATACCGAGGTTTCAAAAACATTGTGCAACATACATAATAGATAATCCACTGCATAATTATTATTATCACATCGTATATTGTTTTCATATCTTCTCTCCTTTTATATATTTTCTCTTTATTAGTATGTTTCAGCATGCAATTTAACACTACCAAACGTTGATATATACCATTTCTATTTTCTTTTCATTTCCCCTGTGCTAATTTCACATATAGAAAGCAAATTCCATGCTTTCAAAAATACAGAAAGGAGAAAATATATGAAAAAACAGAAGTGTAATTTAGTTGATGTTACTTTAAACTCTCACATCACACCACTATCAACTTCCGAAGTTGCAAGTGTAAAAGGCGGAACTGATGGTTATGGTGGCAGTATAGAAAGAATCTGCCGTTTCTTTCAAAAATTAATTTACGGTAATTGATTTTTCCTTAAATGTACGTTATCATTTTAAAAAATAACTTACAATCGTTAGGAGGATATATGGCTTACTCTATTGCAATTTGTGATGATGAATCACTGTTTTGTCAAAAAATTTGTGAATACCTGGATGCATATCAAGATGAAACTGGTATAGAGTTGGAAATTTCTCATTTTAACACCGGATTGGACTTATTAGAGCACATAAACAATCATAATCTCTATCACATTATCATTTTGGATGTAGAACTTGGTAACATAAATGGAAAAGAAATATTAGGTACGGATATTGCAAAAGAAATTAGAAAAATAGATACACACACGGTTCTTCTATTCTCTACAAATCACCCTAATTTTGCACTTCCGGCTTTTGAGGTGGATGCATTGGGCTACCTTTTAAAACCGTATCATTATAGTGATTTGAAAGAAAAAATGAATCGTGCCATTATTGCCGTGGATTATTTGGTTGATAAAATGACAGCGGAGGAAAAATACCTTACATTTAACATGTCCGGACAGAATTTCCACGTTCCCTTTGCTTCTATTTTATATATTGAAAAACATAGAAATCAGGTAATTCTGCATACCTCCTCCAAACCATACACCATATATCAGACCTTTAAGGAACTGAAAAACAAGCTGGATATGCAGAAATTTGTTCAGATACACCAAGGCTACATTGTAAATTATTCACATATTACCTTTGTCAAAAATTACAATGTAGTTTTGGATGGTACCATAACTCTTCCTGTTTCCCGCAGTTTTTATCCAAAATTAAACCAGAGATTTCGCAGTGACTGCTTTAACGCAATTTAATCTATCTAAAAAAAGCAATGCCTTGCCACTCTGACAAGTCATTGCTTTTTTCTCTTATTTCTGCAGTTTTTCTTCCCATTTCAAAATGATTTCTTCACAGGCTTCGGAATCGATTTCTTCCACTGCATTTTCTAATTGTTCTACGAATTTTTTCTGCCATCCATCGTATTTGTATTGCATTAATTCTCTCGTAGCATCTTCCATTTTATCCAAGTCAAGCTCTTCTAAGGCTTCTCTCAACTCTGCAAAAACCTTCTCCAACATCTCTCTGGAAATGTTCTCTTCTGCCTTCTGCTTTTCTTTTTCCGGAAAATATGGTTTCAAAATCTCTGAATATCGTCTGTATTGGGCAAGCATCTCATCTGTACATTCGTGAATCAACACGCCATTTTGCCCATTGCCTGCCATTTCCATACGTTCTGCCTTATTTGCCAGTTCCACTGCACCAATCTGTCTGGAAGCACTTTTTAAAGCATGCACCTCAACGGTATAGCCTTTCCAGTTTTCTGCTTCTTCCAAATTCTTAATCAACTTACATTTTTTCTCAATCACCCGATAATAATCCTGGAGAACAGACCAGAATAATTTTTCTTCTCCCAAGAGCTTCAATGCAAATTTGGTATCCAAACCTTCAATCTCTATGGAAATCTCCTGTTCTGGTTCTTTTTTTACTTTCTTTGGTTCTTGAACTTTCTGTCGTTTTTCCTCTGGAAGCCAGCGTTTTAACTTGGATACCAATACTGGAAATTCAATAGGTTTTGCCACAAAGTCATTCATTCCCTCTCGCAAAAACATTTCCTTGGTACCTTCCACCGCATTGGCAGTCAGTGCAATAATCGGCACATCTTGATATTCCTCATGGAATCTTCTTATAATGTGGGTAGTTTCTACTCCGTCAATCTCCGGCATCATGTGATCCATCAATACCAAATCATACTGCTTCATAGAAATTTTCTCAATGGCTTCCTTTCCGCTGGAAGCTGTATCAATTTGCATTTCCAAAGGCTCTAACAGTCCTTCTGCCACTGTTAAGTTAATCAAATTGTCATCTACAATCAAAATTTCAGCCTCTGGCGCTATAAAGTCTAAATCCTCTTCTTCCTCTTTTTCCTCTTCCCCCAGAAGCTCTTTGTTGAGCAGCTTTGCCAGATTCAGAGAATACAACGGCTTTTTAACAACCTTCAGATTTTCCACATCATAAGTAACATTACTGTGAGCATTTACCAGCAATACACCCGTAAGCCACGGATTTGCCTTAATATACTCTAATATCTTTTCTGAGAACAATGGATATTCCACAAAGAGATATCCTATCGTTCCTTTTTTCAGCCCAAACAGTTCATTTTCAGACATTAATGTGGTATATTTTACACCCAGCCATTCTAAATCCTGATGTATCTGCTGTTTCACATAAGGATTCGCAACTAATACTGCTACGGTTATGTTTTCAGCACCAGAAACCACAATACTTGGTTCGTTTTTTACTATTTTTTGTGGCAGACTACAGATGAAGCGACTTCCTTTTTCATATTCGCTTTCCACTGTAATAGTTCCACCCATCAATGTCAAAAGTTGCTTAGTAATGGATAATCCAAGACCGGTTCCCTCAATATTGCGATTACGTTTGCTGTCCAACTGCTGGAAGGACTTAAACAGCTTTCCTAAATCTTCTTTCTTAATTCCTATTCCGGTATCTTCTACCTCAATCCTTAATTGGATTTCTTCCTCTGGATTTTGGATACTTCTTTCGTAAGAAATACGCAACCTTACCTCGCCCTGCTTAGTAAATTTTACTGCATTGTTGGCAAGATTAATAAGGATCTGATTCAAGCGCACACTATCACCCAGAAGTTCCTTAGGAAGATCCGGTGCAATGTCAATAATCAGTTCCACATCCTTATCGCCAATTCTGGTTGTTACCACATTAACCACATTCTGAAGAATGGATATCGGCTGATACTTTTCTATATTAATATCCATTTTTCCTGACTCAATCTTTGAAAAGTCCAGAATATCATTAATAATAGCAAGCAAGGTTTTACTGGAAGATTTTATCTGCTCTACAATATCTTTCTGTTCCTTAGAAAGTTCTCCTCGCAAAGCAATTTCCGCCATTCCAATAATGGCATTCATAGGCGTTCTGATTTCATGGCTCATGTTGGCAAGGAAATTGGATTTTGCTTCATTGGCAACTTCTGCTTCTTCCTTTAATTCCAACAACTGTACCATCTGATCTTTCAGTTTTTGGTTAGCTTCCACTAACTCATTTTCCATCTCCAATTTATCCATGGCATTGGATATCTGGCTAAATACATACGTAAAGATTTCCAAATCATCCTGACCTAAAATAGAACGTTCCTTGGATGAGGTCCAGTTATCTTTAATTTCTATATATGT
>CAYVCL010000007.1:0-53802 GCA_964450185.1 uncultured Lachnospiraceae bacterium
GTAATATAATATATTTTTTTTGCAAATTAATCAATAGGATTTTTCAATTTTTTGCATTTTTCTTTCATTCCTCTTTCTTAAATGTAATATTTTTCATATCTTCATCGTAGTTTTCCAGATGCAGCGTACCTTTCATTCCCTGCAGGTCCGGCAATAACTGTTTCAATTTTACGATTTTTTCATCATTTTCAATATCTTTGCCCAAAAGCACATTGGCATCTTTAAAGCTCAACGTTACGGACAAGCTCTGTGAAAAATTAATGCTGTCCGGTGCAATTTCATATTTGTCCAAAAGTTTTGTCAGATTTAAGATTTTCTTAAATACATCCTCTTCTTCCACCGGAAGCTTTTTGTACAATTCCACATTATCAAAGGCAATTCCTTTGATTCTTGGAATCCCCTCAATTTCTTCGCTGGAACTTTCCACCACAATCCCTTCCTTATCAAAGTAAAGATTATAGCCTAAATGTCTGACATAACCTACGATATCTTTCTCGTACACTTTAATTTTCACTTTATTGCGGCTCAGAATACTAACTTCCACCGTATCCACAAAAGGAATATCTTCCATTTCTTTATTACGTATTCTCCACCAGAAATACAAGGTGTTGTAATCATACTTATGGTTCATAACCATCTCTTTGATTTCTTCTTCTGAATACCTGTCATTTCCTTCCACCTTAACCTCTGTTATGGTAAAAAAACGATACAGGGCCAGCAACCCTAACAAAAGAATTCCTGCAATCGTCAGTACAATAATCAGCTTTTTTCTGTTTCCCTGCATCTTTTCGTTCCTCCTGTCAGATTATCTTTGCTCCCAGTCCCATAAAATCCCGGACAATATTTTCATAACCCCGTTCTACATACCCTTTATTTTCTATGCGTGTTCTTCCATCCGCTACCAGTCCCGCAACCACCAAAGCTGCAAATCCTCTTAATTCCTGCCCTTCCACCGGACAGCCATAAAGGGAATCCACACCACAAATTCTAACCTTATTATCTTCAACTAAAATGTCTGCTCCCATTTTCTTTAATTCTGCCACCGTCCGATAACGGTTTTCAAATATATTTTCATACAACAAACTTTCTCCCTTAGCCACAGCCAGAGTACTTAACAATATACTCTGCAAATCGGTTGGGAAGCCCGGATAAGGCTCTGTTTTTACCTTTTCCAGCGGCATATAGGCATTTTCTCCATTTACATAGATTCCATAGGGCATTTCCTGTATGATAGCCCCCATCTGTCGCAAAACCACTTTCACTGCTCCCAAGTGTTCATTGTTCACCTGATGAAGTCTTACTTTTCCTCTGGTTGCCACCGCCCCCAATAGGTAAGTTCCTGCCACAATTCTGTCCGGCATAACGGTATATTCCACCCCATGAAGTTCTTTTGCTCCAGATATAATAATGGTATTGCTGCCCTCACCATATATCTCTGCCCCCATCTGCTTTAAAAAAGCTGCCAATTCTATAATTTCCGGTTCTCTTGCTGCATTATAGATTACCGTTACTCCCTCTGCTTTTGCAGCAGCTATCATAATATTTTCTGTAGCTCCTACACTAGGCATCCGCAATGTAATATCGGCTCCCTTTAATCTGCCTTTCCCATCAATAAAATTTTCCTGTTCTTCAATAAGAACTCCCATATTTCGAAATGCGTTTATATGAATATCGGCAGGACGCTTTCCAATATTGCAACCTCCGGCCCTGCCTAAAACAGCTTCTCCAAATCTTCCCAGCAGCGCTCCCAAAAACAACAGGGAGGAACGCATTTTTTCTGTTTTCGTCTGTTCAATTACCTTGCTCTGCAATCCTGTGGTGTCAATGGTAATGGTATGCTTTATCATTTCACATTTTGCACCCAGTTCCCTCAATATTTCAAGGGTTTCTCTCACATCCCCAATATCGGGACAATTATGCAGTACACAAACTCCATTTTGCAATATAGAAGCTGCCAGCACCGGCAAAATACCGTTTTTGGAACCTTGAATTTTTATCTCACCATTCAAAGGATATCCGCCAATTACTTCTACTGCCTTCATATATAATCTCCTCTAAGACACCAGGTCTTATTTCATTATATGCAGTAGAATTTTTTCCGTGCTTTTATGTGTGGTCCAGTTTAATTCGTCTGGATACGCTTAACACCATTCCCATCTCGATAAGCAAAAACATTACCGAAGAACCTCCGTAACTGATAAACGGAAGGGAAATACCTGTATTTGGAATGGAGTTGGTTACTACAGCAATATTTAATATTACCTGAATGGCAATATGAGCCATCACGCCTACCACAATCAATGCTCCATACAAATCCGGTGCATTGTTGGCAATCACCATAAATCTCCAAATCATCAACAAAAACAAAAGTATTACTGCAACCGCTCCAAACAGTCCCAGTTCTTCACAGATAATGGAAAAAATCATATCATTCTGGGCTTCCGGTAAAAATCCCAGTTTCTGCATGCTGGCACCCAGGCCTTTTCCCAGCACACCGCCGGAACCAATGGCATACAATGCCTGCAAAGTCTGGAAACCTGTAGTATCCGGATAATCTTCCGGATGAAGCCATGCCATAATACGTCCAAAACGGAAACTTGCTTCTTCCGGAATAATTCCGCTCACCAGCAAGTATACCAGTCCCACTACCGCTATCACCGCAATGGCTACCAGCACAAAATACCGCTTATAATAAGGGGTTGCCACAAAAATCATAAGACACACAATTCCCAAAACGATAATTGCAGAACTTAAGTTTTTCGTAATCAGCAATATCATAAGTACAATCGGAGATGCCAGTGCCAACAAAAGAATGGTAGCCTGAATTTTATGTACCTTTTTTCCCATACGGCAGACCATATAAGAAAAGAACAAAATAGAGCCAAGTTTCGCCACTTCCGCCGGCTGTAATGACAATCCCAAATTCAACCATCTTCTCGCACCGTTCGCCTCAATCCCCAACGGTGTAAGTACAAGTACAATCAATATTCCGGATAATACATATGCAAACACCGAAATGCGATACCATATATGATAATCCAGCTTTGTCACAAAAAACATGGCAACCAGCCCCATAATGGTAGCAATCAACTGTTTTTTTACATAAAAAAATGCATTTCCAATTTCCGTTTGTGCCTCGTAAGAGCTTGCGCTATAAATCATTACAAGACCGAAACACAACAAAAATATGATAATAAACAATAAACTGTAATCAAAATAGGACTCTCTTTTGTTTCTTCTTTCGGCCCGCTGCCTCGCTCTTTCTTCCATTCTCTCACTTCCTTAATTGATTTTTCCTTCATTCGTTCCTTTAAGTCTTTTGAAACATTGCCAGCGACAAAAGACTCATGACTGCTGTAATGATGGCAAATACAGCCACAATTTTCGTTTCCGACCACCCACACAGTTCAAAGTGATGATGCAGTGGTGCCATTTTCAGTATGCGCTTACCTCCGGTTAATTTAAAATATATCACCTGCACAATTACGCTGCACACTTCAATCATATAAATACATCCTATAATAGGAAGAAACAGTGGCGTCTGGGTCATATATGCGGCAGCCGCCACAAAACCTCCCAAAGCCAGCGAACCGGTATCTCCCATAAATACACTTGCCGGATGCACGTTAAAGAGCAAAAATCCCAAAAGACTGCCTACAACAGCACATGTTATAGGCTCTATTCCAGAACCGGTTCCAATGGCAATCACCGAAAAGAAGGTGGCACACAGCACCGTTACACTTGCTGCCAATCCGTCCAATCCGTCTGTAAAATTCACGCCATTTACGGTCCCTATAATCACAAAATACATCATTGGTACTGTTGCTATCCCTAAATCCAAATATTTTTCACCTGTAGGCAGGGGCAACAGCATTTCCAGACCGATATCTGTAAAACGTCGGATATAATATATAAAAATCGTTGTCACAATTACCTGAAAGGAAAATTTCTCTAAAGGGCAAAGCCCCATGGATCTTTTTAACACCACTTTAATATAATCGTCTAAAAATCCGATTAATCCAAAGCCAAGCATCAAAAAAAGTACCGGTATAATTTTAGGATAATCTTTCGTATAAAACATAGAGGTCACTGCCACTGCACTAAGGATAATGATTCCACCCATGGTAGGTGTTCCATTTTTCTTCAGGTGAGCTTTTGGACCTTCTTCTCGTACTGTCTGCCCTACCTTCAGTTTCCGAAGAAAGGGAATTACGAAAGGGCCAGCAATTACGCTTACTGCAAAAGATATCAGCACTGCCCATATTGCTTTATATTCCATTTTACACCTCGAAATTACCTATACGTATTTTACAATTTACTAGTATAAGTCTTTTTATACAATTAATCAACTGCCTTTGTCCCCAAATACTATTCCAGCCACAATATCACTCGATTTTGCGTTTTTACTTTTTCACCAGCTTCCGGAAATTGTTCCGTCACTACTTTTCCTTCCCCCATAATCTCTACCTCCATTCCGTATTCTTCCAACGCCTCTTCTGCCTGCGCCTTTTCCTTGCCAACCAAAGTCGGCATAGTAAATTCCCCGATCTCATACTCCTCGATTTCTTCCTCTGTATACTCAGGTTCCACACCCAAATAAGGCAGTATATTGGAAAACAATTCATTAATCACCGGCGCAGCAATGGTTCCACCATAATAAATCCCCTGAGGGTTATGAATCACCACCAGTGCCAGTACTTGAGGGTCTTCTGCCGGCGCAAATCCGATAAAGGAAGATATGTATTTTCCACTTCCTCTTGGCAAAGTCTGTGAAGTAGCTGTCTTTCCCCCAATTCTGTAGCCTGCAATATAGGCTTTGTTTCCTGAGCCCTCTGCCACTACTTTTTCCAATCCGTAGCGCATTTTTTCTACGGTTTCTGCACTGACAACATTTTCTTTTTCCTCATATTCAAAAGTTTTTATTACATTTCCCTCATCATCCTGTATATCCACACCAAAATGTGGGGTAATTCTAGTACCGCCATTAATAATGGTGCTAACGGTTGTGGCAAGCTGTATGGGCGTAATCTGGAAAGACTGCCCAAAGGACATGGTTGCCAGTTCTACCGGACCTACATTTTCTTTCTTATGCATAATAGTCCCCGCTTCTCCCGGCAAATCAATTCCTGTTTTATCCAACAGCCCGAATTGTTTCATATACTTATAAAAGTTATCTACTCCAACTCTGGCTCCCACATCCATAAATACCGGGTTACAGGAATTCATCATTCCTTCCAGAAAAGTTTCTCCTCCGTGCCCTCCTACTTTGTGACATCGAATCTTTCTGTCTTCCACGATTCGAAATCCGGGACAGCTAAAATTATCTTCAAAGGTTACAACACCGCTTTCAAATGCCGCTGCGGCTGTAAAAATTTTAAAGGTTGAACCTGGTTCATAGGTATCATTGATACATAAATTTCTCCACATTTTGTTGAGCAAATCCTGCTTTTCTTCACTGTTTGCAGGCTCCGCTTCTTGTGTATTTAAAGTATAGGGATCATTTAAATTAAATTCCGGCACATTTACCATCGCAAGAATTTCCCCGTTGGAGGGGCGCATTACAATGATTCCCACGTTGGTGGCTGATTTCTTTTCATATACTTTTAATGCAGCCTGTTCGGCGTACTTTTGTATATTTTTATCCAGACTGGTTCGCAGATTGTATCCTTTCACTGCCTCCTGACGGCGTTCGCCTGCATCTTGCAGTTCCACACCTCTTGCATCTGTCAGGGTCAGAATTTTTCCATTGCTTCCTTTTAAATATTCTTCATATTTTACTTCCAGTCCGATAATTCCCTGATTATCACTTCCGGTAAAGCCAAGGACTTTCGATGCCAGTGTATCATATGGATAATATCTTTTATAATCTTCATCCACTTTCACGCCAGCTAACTTATAACTTCGAATTTTATCGCCTATGGCCTTATCCACATTAGTTTTAATCTTTTCTCTGGCGGAATATTTATTTACCTTTTTTTCCAATGTTTCTTTATCGATGCCCAGTTCCTGATGTAACACTTCTACAATTCTTTCCGGGTCTTCCACCTGACTGTGCACTACAGAAATGGTACACACGGTCTTATTATCCGCCAGTATTTCTCCATTGATATCTAAAATCTTTCCTCTTGCTGCTTTGATGGAACGTTCCCTTTCATGCAATTCTGTGGCAAGCTCTATATAATAATCTGCCTGAAACAGCATGAGATACACTAAACGCCCTGTCAAGAGCATACAAATCAGCATGCAGACACCAAAAATAGTAACTATTTTCTTGCGGTGAAAAGTCTTGTTTTTCAGCATGACATCACACAAACATGATTTATATTATCCTATGCTTGGTAATTAGTTATTATTCGCTCTTGTGTTCTCCTGACCTGTGGATCCACCATTTTCACCGGTGCCATTCTGTGTACTTTCTCCCAGAGTTTCTCCGGAAGTATCGTCACCCATAGGAGAAAAATTAGGGTCTAAATTATCACCGGTTTCCGGATCATAATATGGATCCTGCTCTCCGGCATTTTCACCTGTGTTTTCCTGATTTTCTCCATTATTTTCGCCATTGTTTTCCTGGTTTCCACTTGCTTCGCCATTTTCACCGTTTTCGCTGCCCGCTTCGCCATTTTCGCTGTTAGCTCCACCATTTTCCTGATTTGTAGCTTCCCCGTTTCCATTCGCGTTTGCGGTATCACCGTTTGCATTTTCAGCATTCATAGCCGCCTGTTCTTCTGCAGTGATTTCCTGATCTGGGAATATATTCAAATAAGGAAGAACTTCTGTCATAATTTCCTTTGCCAGAGTTGTAGCATATTTACTCTGGGACTGCGGTTCAATATTTGGTCGGTCGATTACCACGTAAATGACTACCTGTGGTTCGTCTGCCGGCGCATATCCAATAAAAGAAATCAAATAATTCTTTTTATCTCGTCCCACTCGTTCCGCTGTACCGGTCTTTCCACCCATAGAATATCCCGGTACTTTCGCACTTCTACCAGTACCATTCTGCACGGTTTCATATAAATAACTACGCATTTTTTCGCTGGTTGAAGCAGAAACCGTCTGACGCACCAGTTTTCCATCCATAGTTTCTACCGTACCACCATTGGCACTGGTAATTTTCTTTACAACATGAGGCTGGTAATAATATCCTCCGTTAATCAAAGAGGAAAATCCCGCCACCATCTGAACCATATTTACATTAAAGTTCTGTCCAAAAGAGTTGGTTGCAAGGTCGGTCGGTCCCATTTTATCTTCTGTATAAATCAAACCACTTTCTTCCCCTGGTAAATCAATTCCTGTTTTATATCCAATGTTAAAAATGCTCTGATATTTACAGAATTCAGAAACTCCAATTTTAGACGCCATCTGCATCAAAGCATCATTACAGGAGTTTGAAATCGCCTGTGCTATCGTTTCTGTTCCATGACCGCTACGGTTTACACACTTAATATTGTGACCACCAATCTCCTGATGACCATCACAATAATAGCTTTCCGTACCAGTCATTTTTCCAGATTCAATCCCTGCCGCTACGGTAAATGGTTTTGCAGTGGAACCCGGCTCGTAGTTTTCAGAAATGCAGAAATTCTTCCAACGCTGATTTAACAATTCCATAGCAGCATTTTCGTCCAAACCTTCCACACCTTCTATGTTTTTCGGGTCACTCAAATCGAAGGTTGGACTGGATGCCATCGCAAGAATCTCTCCATTTCGAGGGTTGGAAATAATTACGCCAATGTTTTCTGCTCCATCCCCTTCTCTGGCTTCGTTTTTATGGTCTTCGTTAAACTTCTTAATATGCTTTTCAACAATTTGCTGAACATTAATATCCATCGTAGAAACCACAGTATTGCCATTGGTAGGCTCCTTCACCGTACGCTCCAAATCCGCATCGGAGTTAAGATATCCATATTCTCTTCCGTTAGTTCCTGTCAGATAGCCATTGTAATATTCTTCAATTCCAAACATCCCCTGAACTCCGGTTCCCAATGTAAATCCAAGCAAATCACTGGCAAGACTTCCATAATTATACTTTCTAGTATATTCTTTCTCAAACCATACACCCTTGATTTTTGTGTTTAACTTTTTCCCTTTTTCATCCACCTTATCTGCCATATCCTGAAAAGCCTGCATCTGTTCATATGGTACACGCTTCATCAAGACATAATATTGGGAAGTTGGATTCTTTGTTACAAATTCTCTGACTTCGCTTTCGTTGGCCCCAAAGCAGGACACCAATGCCTGTATCGTAGGTTCTACACATTCTCCCTTGGATGATGTGGTCATAACTTTTGCATCCAGAATTACATTGTACACCTCTTCACTGGTAGCCAATACGGTCCCTTTTCGGTCTACAATATCTCCACGTTTCGCCACAATCGTGCGACTATCGTACTTTTGGTGTGCCAAAACCTGTTTACTGTACTCTTCTCCATCATTTTTATGTATCTGAACAAGCCTTCCCCCTAACGCAATTAAAGCCAGCATGATAAAAATAAATAACACTGCCAGCTTCTTTTGCATTTTTCTTGTGAATCTCAGCTCGCCCGTTCTTGTCCTTTTTTTCATTCTAAACACCCTTCAATCTCACAAGATTAATTATTTGGAATATCTTCGTATTGTCTAAAATATTCTGCTTCTTTATCTTCGTACATAACTACCTGTTCTTTATCTGCGTATACCATACCCAGTTCTTCCATTGCAATTCTTTTAATTTCTTCTAAATCAATGGAACTTGTTGCCCTGCTGTATTCTGCATCATTTTCAATCTTTAAATCAGACAGCTGGGATTCTAATTCTGCAATATTTTCCATTCTTTCAGTAATTTCAGAACGTAACTGAATGTACTGGAAACAGACAATAAATGTCACCACGCATGCTACAGACAAAAACATAACATATTTAGGATTCATATGTCTTGCTTTTTCTCTGTTTTTGCGAATCGCATTTTTAGAAATTCTCTGGTCGCTTCTCCTTGGCTGCTCTCTCCTAGGTTCTAACTCCGGCACTACTTCCAAGCGACGCACAGTATTGCCATACACGTACATATTTCTCTCTTCTCTGCTGTTTCTGCTTCTCACTGCTCTCTTTGCCATGCAATTTCCCCCTATTCTCCGCCACGCACAAACACACGCAATTTCGCACTTTTTGAACGTGAATTTTCTTCTAATTCTTTTTCACTCGGCAGGATTGGTTTTCTGGTAACTACCTTTCCTTTACTTTTCTTTCCGCACACACACACCGGAAACTCTGGAGGACAGATACAAGGGTTTTCGTTTTTACGAAAATTGCTCTTTACAATTCTATCTTCTAGGGAATGGAATGTGATAATACTTAAATGACCGTCTTCATTTAATAAGTCTATCATTTCATCTAACGTATTTTCTAAAACTTCCAATTCTTTATTCAATTCAATACGAATTGCCTGAAATGTTCTTTTTGCCGGATGCCCGCCTGTTTTCCTAACCTTGGCAGGAATAGCATTTTTAATAATTTCTGTTAATTCATTGGTTGTTTCAATCGGCTTTTCTGCTCTTGCCCTAACAATATGCTTGGCAATATTTTTTGCAAATCGGTCTTCGCCATAATCACGGATAATGCGATACAATTCCATCTCGCTGTACTCATTGACAATATCTTTTGCCGTATAATCTTGTCTTCTGTCCATACGCATATCCAACGGCGCATCTTCTCTGTAGGTAAATCCTCTTTCAACGGTATCCAACTGGTAGGAAGACACTCCCAAATCCAGAATAATTCCGTCTACTTTTTCTACACCTATGTCTTTCAGGCACTGTTTCATATTGCAATAATTGCTTCTTACTATAGTTACCTTGTTCTTATGTTCTTTCAGACGCTCTGTTGCCGCTGCAATCGCTGCATCATCCTGATCAATACCTATCAGTCTGCCCTGTTCTGACAACTGCTTGCAGATTTCTAAAGAATGTCCCCCTCCCCCAAGAGTTCCATCCACGTAAATTCCATCCGGCTTAATGTTAAGGGATGACACTGTTTCTTCTAACAATACTGATTTATGTTGAAATTCCATGTTACCTCCTAATGACTAAAGACTTATTCCAAGTTCTGCCATACTTTCGGCAATGTCTTCCACATCATCATATGTACAGTTCTCATTCCACTTATCTTTACTCCATATTTCTATTCTGCTTGCAACACCCACTAAAACCACGTCTTTTTCCAGTTCTGCAAATTCTCTTAAAACAGACGGTACCAGGATTCTTCCCTGCTTGTCCACTTCACAACTGGTGGCTCCTGCCATAAAAAAACGTGTCATTTTTCTTGCGTTCTTGTTGGTAAATGGAAGGGATCTCAGTTTTTCCTCGAAAGCGGCCCATTCATCGTTAGCATAAACACACAAACAACCGTCCAATCCTTTCGTGATTACGAAAACATCTCCTAATTCTTCACGAAACTTGGCCGGTACGATTAATCTGCCCTTTGCATCAATTGTGTGGTTATACTCCCCCATGAACATAATTAATCACCACTTTCCTCCACTGGGAACCATTTTCATCCACTTTCCTCCACTTATATTGCTATTTTATATGAATATCCCCAAAATTTCAAGTGTTTTATTCGTATTTTCCCCAAAGAAAAAGGACGTTTGAAACATCTTGTGTTGTTTCAAACGTCCTCTACTATATCTTGTAGTTCCCTATTTAATTTTCTTTTTTGTCATTTGTATATAGTCCGCAATAGCCTTGTCCACTTCTAGGCTCAGTTGGTACACCACGTCATAATCTTCATTTTCCTTAATGGCACAATTTAATCTTTTACGCTTCTCTTCAATTTTTTCTTCTAATTTCTTTCTTTCTACCCCATTTTCTTCTCTGGACATTTCCACCGTCCTAACTGACCTTTTCCTTTCTTCGATTCCAAATGATCATAATAATTCCTATAACAGCCAGAATTACCGCCAAAACCTGTGACACCGGAAGCCCTATTACCGGAAGTAACAACTGGTCTGTTCTTATTCCTTCAATCCACGCACGTCCAATTCCATATCCAATCAGATAAATATAAAAGATTTCGCCTTCGAACTTCTTTTTCTTTTTGTAAACACAAATAAAAAGAAATAATGCCAGATTCCACATGGACTCATACAAAAACGTAGGGTGTACCTGAATATAATTGGTTCCCTCTATTATATGTTCTGCAATATCCGCTGAAATATCCCTTTGACGCACCATACTTAATGGCAACTGCATCGCAAACAAGCCCTCAGTATATCCACCAAAGACTTCTCTGTTGGTAAAGTTGCCAAATCTTCCTATTATTTGTCCAATTAACAATCCCGGAGTCAAGGTATCTGCCATCTTCCAAAAAGAAAGCTTTTTCTTTCTAGAAAACGCAAAAACGGTAATAATGCCCGCAAGCACGCCACCATAAATCGCAAGACCACCATTCCGAATATTTAAAATGCTTAACCAGTCATCCTTGAACAAATCCCAGTAAAAGACTACATAGTAAAGTCTTGCGCCAATCACAGAAAAGATTAACAGCATGGTAGCCAAATCCCAATAATTTTCTTCATTCTGACTGGTTCTTTTTGCTTCCCGCACCACATAGATAAGTCCCAGCAGCATTCCCAGAGCTATGATAATTCCATATAATGCGATTTCAATTCCAAACACATTGAAACTTTTTGGTACATAATCCAAATAAATTCCCATATTTGGAAAGTTAATACTATAATCATTCATTGTTTATTCCCTTTACATTTTAATTTGTTTTTTTACAGAAAGCAACAAAAAGACATCGACAATATTCGACTTGATATCGTCGATGTCCTACGAAAATCTTATACGTTAAAACGGAATAAGATTACATCTCCATCTTTTACTACATATTCTTTACCTTCCAAACGTACCAGACCTTTTTCTTTTGCTGCTGCATAAGTCTTGCAGTCTAATAAATCCTGATAATTTACAACTTCCGCACGGATAAATCCACGTTCAAAGTCAGTGTGAATCTTTCCTGCAGCCTGTGGAGCTTTGGTACCTTTTTTGATTGTCCATGCTCTTGTTTCATCTTCTCCGGAAGTTAAATAACTGATTAATCCCAATAAGCTGTAGCTTGCCTTAATTAATTTTTCCAAACCGGATTCTGTTAATCCTAAATCTTCTAAAAATTCCTGTTTTTCATCATCGTCCAATTCAGCAATTTCCTGTTCAATCTGAGCACAGATTACAAATACTTCACTGCCATTTTCTGCAGCAAATTCTCTTACAGACTGAACAAATTCATTGTTTGCTCCATCGTCTGCCAAATCATCTTCGGAAACGTTTGCCGCAAAGATAACCGGCTTATATGTTAACAGATTATAGGAAATCACCAGTGCTTCTTCTTCCTCATCTCCCGGTTCAAATGTTTTTGCCAATTTGTTTTCTTCCAGATGAGCTTTTAATCGTTCAATCAATGCCACTTCTTTTGCAAGTGTCTTGTCATTTCTGGAACCTTTTACTGCTTTTGCATATCTTCTTTCCAGAATTTCGATATCTGAGAAAATTAATTCTAAATTAATGGTTTCGATATCACGAAGTGGATTTACGCTTCCATCTACATGTACTACATTAGTATCTTCAAAACAACGTACTACATGCACTACTGCGTCAACTTCACGAATATTGGAGAGGAACTGATTTCCTAATCCTTCTCCTTTGGATGCTCCTTTTACCAAACCTGCAATATCCACAAATTCGATGACTGCCGGTGTTACTTTTTTAGACTGATATAAATCTCCAAGCTGCTTTAATCTTTCATCCGGTACGGTAACAATACCCACATTTGGATCGATGGTACAGAATGGATAGTTCGCAGACTCTGCCCCCGCTTTAGTCAGTGAGTTAAATAATGTACTTTTTCCTACGTTTGGTAGACCAACAATTCCTAATTTCATACTTTCTATCTCCTTTAATTTTTCTTGATTCTATTTTTTCTCTCAAAAAGCCAATTATAACTTGATAAGTGTATCACAAACAGACTTCTTTTTCAATATTTCACACATTTTAAAATTGAACATTTGTTCTGTATATGTTATAATCAAATTGCATAATTGAACAGAAAGCAGGATGCAAATTTCCGATGTCAGATGCCCTCTAGTACATAAGGGAGGGTGATGCCCTATGATAAGTTTAGGTGACGTACTTACACTTTTACTGGTAATCTTTGCGGCTCTGTCTTACATAGACAATCATAATAACAAAAAGAAATAGCATCCCGACCGTCCAAAGTTGAGGATGCTATTTTTATAGTTTTCATTTACAGAGGGCAATCGGAAACTTCAATTCCGAATCACCTTTCTAAGTAGATTATACATCAGGATGCTTGAAATTTCAAGCATCCTTTTAATTTTCAGTGTTTTTCTTTACCGTTCTGCCAACGTATTAAAACATATGCTTATTTCGCACCTTAAGGGCAGTTAACATTCTGTTTCACTCTGGCAATATTTTCTTCGATATTCCCTCCAAACACCGCAGAACCCATAACCGCAATATCTACACCTGCAGCTGTAATTTCCTGTACGTTGGAAGCATTTACTCCACCATCCACTTCTATCAAGGTGGAAAGGTTTCTTTCTGTAATCATTTTTTTCAACGCTTTGATTTTATCGGTAGCATATGGAATGTACTTCTGACCGCCAAAGCCCGGATTTACACTCATAATTAATACCATATCAAGCTTGTCCAAAACATACTCAACTACACTCAATGGTGTTGCAGGATTTAAAGCAACTGCCGCCTTACAGCCACATTCTTTAATCTGTTCTATTACTCTGTCTAAATGGAGGCAGGCTTCTGCATGCACTGTAATAATGTCTGCACCACATTTGGCAAACTCAGAAATATATCTTTCCGGCTCTTCAATCATAAGATGTACATCAAAAATCATATCTGTGGTTTTGCGAATGGATGTGATAATTGGCATTCCAAAGGAGATGCTTGGAACAAATTTTCCGTCCATAACATCAATATGCAAATATTTTATTCCTTCCTGTTCCACTGTCTTTATATCAGCGCCAAGATTGGCAAAATCTGCCGACAAAATGGATGGTGCAATTTCTAACATAACTAACCTCCTAGTATTTCTTCTTATCTTTAATTTCTTCTAAGATCTGTATATAATTTTCATAACGTATCTTGCTTATCTTACCTTGTTCTACCTGCTCTTTTACCGCACAATCCGGCTCTTTGTAATGCAGGCATCCTAAAAAGCGACAAGCCCCGTTATATTCTAAAAATTCTTCGTAATATTCTTTTAATTCTTCTTTTTCTATATCAAATGTGTAAAGAGAACTAAATCCCGGTGTATCCACCAGATAAGTACTTTCATCTGCAGCGATTAATTCCGCGTGTCTTGTAGTGTGCTTTCCTCTGGAAATTTTTTCGCTGACTGCTCCGGTTTCCATGCAGATTTCATTTTGCAAAAGATTGATGGTAGAAGATTTTCCCACCCCGGAAGGTCCTGCCAACACTGTGGTTTTGCCAAAAAGTTCCTTTTTCAACTCTTCGATTCCTACATTTTGCTTTGTACTGGTAAACATCAGCTTACAGCCACTATTTCGGTAAGTTTTTTCTAACTGCTCCTTTTCTTCTTTAGAAATCAAATCACATTTATTAAAACACAGTATAATATCTATGTTCTGTTCTCTCATCAGAAGAATCATACGGTCTAACAGATTAAAGTTGGGCTGTGGTTCTTTGGCAGCGAATATTATCAGTGCCTGATCCACATTTGATACCACCGGACGAATCAGTTCGTTCCGACGTTCTAGCAACGTTTCAATATTTCCCTTTTTTTCTTCCTCGGATAATATTTCTATGGTAACATAATCGCCCGGTATAATTTTTATTTTCATTTTACGAAAAATGCCTTTGGCTTTACACTCGTACACACCCTGTTCGGTCTGTACGTAGTAAAAGCCGGCAATTCCTTTGATAACTCTACCTTGCATATTTATTCATCCACTGCTTCAAAGGTTACATTATATGTTTCACCCAAAGCAACTTCATTTACATAAACAGTAACTGTTCCTGTGGAAATTCCACTCTGTCCATACATTTCCAACTTATATGGGAAACTTGTTTCATCCAGTGTTCCGGCATCGTAAGTTCTCGATATGGTTTCAGAACCTACCTGCTGAGTGAGAACGAATTTCACTTCACCTTCCACAAAACCATCTGGTTTCTGAATATTGATAACACCTTTATAGGTTTTGATTTCTTCCGGTTCCGGTCCTTTGCTGACTACGATATCTACATAAGTTCCCGGTTTTAATTCTGTTCCTTCGCTATAACTCTGGCTGATAACTAAACCTTCGCTTACTGTCACACTATAAGTTTCTTCCACATTTCCCAATGCCAGACCTACAGCTTCCAAAGCAAGTTTCGCTGCATCTTCTGACAAACCGGTAAGAGAAGGAACTTTTGCATTTTCTGTACCTTTGCTTACTACAATCGTAACAGTATCTCCTTTTCCAACCGGTGTATTTGCTGCCGGATTCGTGGAAATAACCTTTCCTTCTTCTACGTTGCTGCTATATTCTTCTGTCTGAACAACAGTAAGTTCCAGACCTTCTAAAATCTTTTTGGCTTCTTCTGCACTTCTTCCTGTTACATCTGTCAGGTTAAATGCAGCTGCACCACTACTAACCACACCAAGAATACGTGTGTTTTTCGCTACTTTTTCTCCTGCTTCCACACTCTGCTGTGCAATCAAGCCTTCTTCAATTACATCAGAAGCAATGGTTCCATTCTGTGTAAATCCAAGTCCATTTTCATTTAACAACTTTGTTGCATCTTCCACAGATAAGCCTAAGATGCTAGGTACTTCTACCATATCAGAATCATCTACTGTTCCTGTAGGAGATGTGGTGACTGTGGCAACAGAAGGATTTGTAGAATCACTCTTGTCTTTGGAGCCTCCAAAAACACCAAATGCCTTGCCCACTCCAAAGAGTACCACCAAACCAATAATAGCCGCAGCAACGATTCCTAAAATGGTTACGATTCTATCCATTTTCGGGTCCATATCTTCTTCATCGTCATCTTCATCTATTTCTTCCGGCATATAATGTTCGCTTCTTCTTACATATTCCCCGGATTCTTCCAGATTTTCCCTTGACATGGCAGGTCTTGTAGTTCTGCGAATTTCCTTGATTTCATCATCCTGAATCATCTTTGTGGCTGCATCTTCATCTATACGGTTCATCTGAACAAAACTTGCTTCCGGATTAATCAGGGATTCTTTTAAATCCGCAATTACCTGACTCACATTATCATATCTGCGATCAGGGCTTTTCTGTGTACATTTAAATATAATCTGTTCCACACTTGCCGGAATTTCCGGTACAAAATCTCTTGGAGATGGCATTTCATCCTGAATGTGCTTGATCGCAATGGAAACTGTAGTTTCACCATTGAAAGGAACACGTCCTGTAAGCATTTCAAACATAGTAACACCCAAAGAGTAAATATCACTCTTTTCATCACTGTAGCCGCCTCTTGCCTGCTCCGGTGATGTGTAATGAACAGAGCCCATCACATTAGATGTAATCGTATTAGATGTAGCCGCTCTTGCGATTCCAAAGTCTGTTACTTTTACTTTTCCTTCTCTGGAAATAATAATATTCTGAGGTTTGATATCTCTGTGAATAATATGGTTGTTATGAGCCGCTTCAATTCCCATGGAAACCTGAATTGCAATACTGATTGCTTCTTTTACGGACAATCTTGCTTTCTTTTCAATGTATTCCTTTAAGGTAATTCCCTCTACCAATTCCATAACAATATAGTGCAATCCATTGTCTTCTCCTACATCGTATACGTTTACAATGTTAGGATGAGCTAACCCTGCTGCTGCCTGAGCTTCTACACGAAATTTAGATACAAAACCTTTATTTTCACTAAATTCTGACTTGAGCACTTTTACGGCAACGTATCTGTTTAATTTATGGTCTTTTGCCTTGTATACGTAAGACATACCACCCGCGCCTACTTGCTCTATAATTTCATATCGTTCGCCAATAACGATTCCTGCTTTTAACATAATTTGCCTCCTCAAGGATTCCGTCCACCGAAATCACCTATTTCTATCATCTATTTCAATATTTAAGGATTATTCTTCTGTTTTCCACTGTTCAATAATTGTCACAGTAATGTTATCCCTACCTCCGTTTGCATTGGCTTCTTTTACCAATTCTTCGGCTTTTTCAATAACATCCCTCTGCTTCTTTATAATTAATTTGATTTCTTCGTCATCTAACATATTTGTTAAACCGTCAGAGCACATGAGAATGATATCGCCCGGCATCAGCTGTATTTCGAAGAAATCGATTTCTATTTCCTCTGCTCCGCCTACCGCTCTGGTAATCACATTCTTTTTTGGATGATACTTTGCTGCCTCTTCATCAATTCCGCCCATCCTTATCATTTCTTCCACTAAGGAATGGTCTTTGGTAACCTGAGTAATTTCATCATTTACGATATAAAGTCGGCTGTCACCTACATTTGCCACATAAAGACAATCCTCAATAATGGTTGCCACTACCATAGTCGTTCCCATGCCGGCATAATCTTCCGATTCTCTTGCCTTTTCCAACAACTTTCTATTTGCAAGTTCCACCGCTGCACGAATCAGCCATACCGGACTGCTTTCTTCACTGTTTTTAATGGACTCGACTATCATTTTGGTGGCTTCTCTGGAGGCATAGTCGCCTGCTTTATGTCCACCCATGCCATCTGCAACAATAAAAAGATTTGGTAACGCACCAACCTGCATTTCTGATGAAAACACATAATCCTGATTAATTTTCCGTTTTAAACCAATATCTGTTATGGAAAATGTTTTCAACACTCCTTCGTACCTTCCTCTCTGACTGCTCCATCAAACTTCCGTCTTAATTGTCCACAGGCACCGTCAATATCTCTGCCCATTTCCCTTCTAATAGTAACATTAATTCTACTTTTTTCAAGTTTATTTTTGAATTTTTCAGCAACTTTTTTAGCAGAACCTTCAAACTCCAGTTCTTCTACCGGATTGATTGGTATCAGATTTACATGGCAGTTCATACCCTTTACTAAGGAAATTAATTCTGCCGCATCCTGCTCAGAATCATTCACGCCATCTGCCAAACTATATTCAAAGGTAATTCTTCGCCCTGTCTTTTCAAAGAAATACCTACAGGCATCCAGCAATTCTTCTATCGAATATTTGTTCGCAATTGGCATCATTCGTTTTCTTTTTTCATTATTCGGTGCATGCAGGGAAATGGCTAAGGTCACCTGCATATTTTCATCTGCAAATTCTTTGATTTTTGGCACAATGCCACAGGTTGAAACGGTAATGTTTCTGGCACTGATATGTAAGCCCTTTTCATCTGTCAATAATTTCAAAAATCGAATCACATTATCGTAATTATCAAAAGGTTCTCCCGTTCCCATGATAACCACGTTAGACACACGCTCACCGCTTTCCCTCTGAATACGATAAATCTGCTCTAACATTTCGGAAGGAAGTAAATTGCGTTTCAATCCGGCAATGGTGGAAGCACAGAATTTACACCCCATACGACAACCTGCCTGAGATGAAATACAAACAGAATTTCCGTGCTTATATTTCATCAATACGCTTTCAATTAAATTTCCATCCTGTAAGCGGAACAGATATTTCGCTGTTCCATCCTGAGCAGAAACCTGTTTATCTGCAATTTCCAGAGTGGTAAAATCATATCTTTCCCGCAGTTTTTCTTTTAATTTTTCTGAAATATTTGTCATTTCATCAAAATTCTGCACCAGTTTCACATGAATCCATTCATAAACTTGTGTAGCACGGAACGCTTTCTCCCCTAGCTCTTCCATATCCTTCTTTAACTCACCCAGATTCATTGATTTAATATCTTTTTTGTCCATTCTGCTATCCTTTTCTCCTAAGCTTTGCTATAAAAAAGCCATCGGCATTACATTCACCCGGCAACAACTGTAACTGTCCGTTTTTCACCAGTGGTTTTATTTCTTCCGGCATTTGTTCTTTCAAGTCTTCCAACTGAAATTCCGGATATTCTTCCAAAAACCAACAAACATTTTCCTGATTTTCTTTTTCATTTACAGTGCAGGTACTAAACATTAATACACCGCCCGGCTTTACATAGTTTCTGACATTAGCAAGAATCTTTCTTTGAATCGGAACCAATTCATCCATTGCTTCCGGACTCATTTTAAATTTGATATCCGGTTTTCTTCCAATTACTCCCAGACCGGAGCAAGGCACATCTGCCAATACAATATCTGCCTTTTCTTTTAATTCTTCCTCAAACTCTGTGGCATCCCACACATGAACCGCCACATTTTCAAAGCCCATTCGTTCTGCATTTTCCATGATTTTTTCTGCTTTTCGTTCACTGATATCACCGCAATAGACTTTTCCCGTGCCTTTAAGCTTATCTGCCACATGCAGCGTTTTACCGCCGGGTGCCGCACATACATCTATACAGACATTATTTTCTTTTACTCCTGCTGCTTCTGCTACCAACATGGAACTCATATCCTGAACGGCAAAAAGTCCTTCCCGAAATGAAGAAAGACCTGTAAGATAATCGTATCCTGAAATTTCAAAAGCATAGTCCAGTGGAGTGTTTACAATTTCTTTTACTCCGTCCTTGGTAAGCTTCTCTTTTAATTCTATACCGGTAAGCTTTGAATTATTACAGCGTATGGTTGTCTTTTTCTCCTGAAGGAAATATTTTAAAATTCCTTCTGTTTTATCTTTCCCATATACTTTCATCCATTGTTTCACAAGCCATTCCGGAGTGGAGTATTTTACAGACAAATACTCTGTAACCTTTTCCTTCGGTGGAAGAATTTCTTTACATTCCTCCCGAACAATGGAGCGCAACACACCATTCACAAAGCCTTTCAAATTCTGAAATCCTCTTTTTGCAGTGAGCTTTACCGCTTCATTACATACCGCAGAAGAAGGAATTCTATCCATAAAATAAAGCTGATAAACTGAGCTTCTTAAAATCGCCCGAATCATCGGCTTCATTTTATTAACCTTCACCTTAGAGTAATGATTTAAAATATAATCAATATATATCATCTGTTCTATGGTACCATTGGTTACTTTTTTCATAAAAGATCTGTCTGCTTTGGACAGATACTGGTATTTTTCCAGTGTCTGTCCAATTACTACATGGCTGTATTCACCATTTTTTGTAATTTCTATTAGCATATCCACAATCAGTTCTCTTGGATTCACTGATTTAGTCATCGTTTCTTCTTCCTCCAAATAATAGCACTAATCTCAGTAACTGTAAAATTGATGCCGCTGCCGCCGCCACATAGGTCAACGCCGCTGCTTTCAACACCTTTTTGGTAGATTTTGCTTCTTCTGCATAAAGAATGTTATGACGTTCCAAAGCCGCCAATGCTCTGGAAGATGCATTAAATTCTACCGGAAGTGTTACCAGCTGGAATATTACTGTCAAGGAAAACAATATAATTCCAAACTGTATCAGAAAATCAGCAGAGCTGAAAATAATTCCAATGAATATTAACGGCCAGGAAAGCTGTGCACCAATATTTACTACGGGTACCAGACTGCCTCGAAGCTTTAATGGAACATAATTTTCCTTGTGCTGTACTGCATGTCCACATTCGTGAGCTGCTACGCCGATTGCTGCTATAGATGTGGAATTGTATACACTGTCTGATAATCTTAACACTTTCTCATGAGGAGAATAGTGGTCTGTCAGATTTCCGGCAACTCTTTCTACGCGCACATCATAAATTCCCTCTGCTCGAAGCAGGCGTTCTGCCACCTCTGCTCCTGTCATTCCGGTATAGCTTCGCACCTTTGAATACTTTGCATAAGTGCTTTTTAGTTTTGCAGAAGCCATAAGACTTAACAACACTCCAATTACAATCAATATATAGGTTGAATCAAAGTAAAACGGATAAAACATATACATACCTCCTAAACCATTGTCATTCTGTTTTTGGATATTATACACTTTTTCTTCTGCAAATAAAGCTTTTTCACTTATTTTTCATTCTTTTTATAGAAATTTAGCAACCTAACTTTTCACCTTCCTGCACTTCATAACCAAGCAAAAAGCTTTCTGTTGTCATACGTTTCTTTCCTGCCAGCTGCAATTCTGTAATGGCTAAAGCACCTTTTCCGGTTTTTACCACCAGACTTTTTTTGTTTTTTGCAACAATAGTGCCAACTTCGCCTTCGTAATCTTTTTCTTCCACATCAGCAGCCCACACCTTTAAAGTCTTTCCATGAAGTGTAGTATAAGCAGATGGCCACGGATTTAATCCACGAATTAAGCGTTCTATTTCCACCGCACCTTTGGTAAAATCAATATTTCCTAATTCTTTCTGCAACTTTTTCGCATAACAGGAATCCTCATCCTTCTGAGGTGTTTTTGTGATTTTACCTGCTGCAATATCTTCCAAAGTTTCAACACAAAGCTTTGCACCGGCTTCTGCCAGCTTGTCATGATAAGTACCACCGGTTTCTTTTTCCTCGATAGGAACAACTACTTTCGAAATCATATCTCCCGTATCGATTCCTTCGTTCATCTGCTGAATAGTAACTCCAGATTCCTTTTCACCTTCAATAATAACTCTCTGAATTGGTGCTGCACCACGATACTTCGGAAGCAGAGAGGCATGTACGTTGATACAGCCATAAGGACACATCTCTAAAATTTCTTTTGAAACAATCTGTCCAAAAGCTACTACTACCATAATGTCCGCCTGACAGCTTCGTAATTTTTCTACTGCTTGTGCTTCTCTTATTTTTATCGGCTGAAATACTTCTATGCCTTTTTCCATAGCATACTCTTTTACCGGAGTATACTGCATAGCATGTCCTCTTCCCTTTGGTTTATCCGGCTGTGTTACCACAAGACACACTTCATGGCCTGCTTCATAAATTGCCTGTAATGTTCCCACCGAAAAATCCGGGGTTCCCATAAAAATCACTCGCATGTTTAATCCTCCATGAATTCGTCTTCGTAATCTTCGTACTCATCGTACTGGGCACTCTTTAATTCACCCTCTACCTTGTCCACATATAAAATGCCATCTAAATGGTCGCATTCATGACAGATAGCTCTTGCTAATAATTCAGTTCCTTCTAATTCAAATTCATTCATTTCTTCATCGAACGCACGCACCTTTACATAATTCGGTCTGGTTACCGTGCCGGATTTTCCAGGTAAGCTTAAGCATCCTTCATCTCCAGTCTGTTCTCCTGAAGTTTCCAAAATCACCGGATTGATAAATACTAACGGCTCATCTCCGATATCAATTACAACAATTCGTTTCAAAATACCAACCTGTGGTGCAGCAAGTCCTACACCATTTTCTTCGTACATGGTATCAAACATATCGTCAATCAATACTTTTGTTCTTTCATTTACTTCCTTTACTTCTTTGCACTTCTTTCTCAGTACATCATCGCCCATAACTCTTACTTTACGTAATGCCATTTTCTCATCCTCCATGGTAATCAATTTAATATATATTTATCGGATTAAAATCAAACTGAATATAACATTCCTGATTTTTCATATGTTCTTTTACAAAACACTCTACATTATCCTTAACCTTAGTCAGTATATCATAATTTTCATGTTTTATGTAGATTACTTTTCGATAATAGTCCTGTATTTTGGAAACAGCCGCCTGGGCAGGGCCTATCACCGCCATATTTTCTACCGTTTCTTCCATAATTTTTTCTTTTATTTCTTTGGAAAAAATATCCAGCTTTTCTTCTTCTAAGGAAGTCATTAGGATTGCTAATAAATGCATCGCCGGCGGATAATTCATTAGGCTTCGATAATTCATTTCCTGCTCATAAAACAGCTCGTAATTCTGTTCTGCCGCCGTGGTGATGCTATAATTATCCGGACTATAGGTCTGGATAATCATAACTCCTTCCCGTTCACCTCTCCCCGCACGTCCTGCAGCCTGAGTTAGCAACTGAAAGGTCCGTTCTGCCCCATGATAATCATTGGCATATAAGGACATATCGGCTGCCAGTGCCGCAACTAACGTCACTTTCGGAAAATCATGTCCTTTTACAATCATCTGGGTTCCTATTAATATGTTAGCTTCCTCTTTTGCAAAGGCAGACAATATTTTCCCATGACCTTCCTTATTTCTTGTGGTGTCCATGTCCATACGAAGCACTTTTGCTTCCGGAAATTCCCGTGTTACGATTTCTTCTATCTGCTGCGTTCCAGCTTTGAAAGCTCCTATATATTTTGAGCCGCAGGAAGGGCACAATTTTACCGCAGGTGTTTCGTAACCGCAATAATGGCACACCTGTTTTCCATTATTATGCAGTGACAATGACACATCGCAATGAGGACATTTCACAACTTTCCCACAGGAACGGCAGGATACAAAGCCCGCAAAGCCACGCCGGTTGATAAATAACATAATCTGTTCTTTTTTTGCCAGACGTTCTGTCATCAATTCCCGCAGTCTTCTACTTAAAATAGAACGGTTTCCCTGTCGCAATTCTTCACGCAAATCCACAATTTCCACCGCTGCCATATTACGTTTGGCATAGCGTTCTTTCAGTTCATATAATTTATATTCTCCACATTTTGCTTTATAGTAGGATTCCACCGATGGCGTTGCAGAGCCTAACACTACAAAGCCATGGTTCATTCTTGCTCGTTCTATGGCAACTTCTCTTGCGTGATATTTTGGCATTGTTTCGCTCTTATAACTCTGCTCGTGTTCTTCGTCCATCACAATAATTCCAAGTCTTTTAAATGGAGTAAACAGAGCAGACCTTGGACCTACCATAATATCAATCTCTCCATTCATTGCCCGTTCCATCTGGTCAAAACGCTCGCCCTTGGATAATCTGGAATGAAGGAAAGACACTCTGTCCCCAAACATTTCCCGAAATCGTTCTACCGTCTGAAATGTCAAGGCTATTTCCGGTATCAACACAATCGCTTGACGTCCCTCGCTAATAACTCTGCGAATCAGTTCCATATAAACCACTGTTTTTCCACTGCCGGTAACCCCATGAATCAAATGAGCCTTGGGAGAATAAAAGGAATGACTCTCCTGCCAGATTTCGTCCACACACGCCTGTTGGGTTTCTGTCAAAATTATCTTTTGATTTTCCCCAATACGCTGCAATTCCATAGAAGCGTTGGGATTACGGTAATTTCGTTCCTTTTCCACCTGAATCACCCCTGCCTCCTCAAAGGATTTGATTACGGCTGCGGTGGCCAGTTTTTTCTTAATAACCTGACTTTTTCGCAATGTATGGTTGGAAGCTTTTAAAAGCTCCTGCAGTAATCTTACTTTTGCCTTATAATTTTTTGATTGATAGGTTTTTAACAAATGCTCTGCCTGACCTAAATCCAGTTTTAAGGTAAGGATGCTGTCTTCTACCGCCTGTACCTTTTGTTTTACAGGCACTACCGTCTTTAACGCCTGCAGCATGGTAGAACCATAATTTTTACTGATAAATTCTGCCAGAAGGATAAATTCGCTTTCTACGCCCATATCCTTCCCGGCAATCCTTATCAGGGATTTCACCTTGGTTTTATCATAGTCACATTCTGTGCCAATCCCCACCACAAACCCTTTTGTCAGGCGATTTCCTGCACCAAAGGGAAATTCTGCTACCATTCCCACTTTTAACTTGGACTGTAGCTCTTGTGGTATGCGAAACTGAAAGACTTTATCTAATTTTTCATGTGAAATATCTACAATAATATCTGCATATAACTCCTGCATTCCGTGTTTCTTTGCCCTTCCATTTCTAGTTTTGCATGTTTCAATTTCTTGTTCCTGCAAGGATTTCCTGAATCAACACTCGTTCATCCATCGGATATTTTACTCCTTTGATTTCCTGATAGTCCTCATGTCCTTTGCCTGCTAAGACAATCACATCCCCTTCTTCGCCATGTTCAATGGCGTAAGCGATGGCTTCTTTTCTGTCCGGAATCTCTATATAACTTCCTTCTGTCTTTCCGATGCCCACTTTAATATCATCGATAATTGCTTGTGGTTCTTCGTTTCTTGGGTTATCCGATGTGATAATCGTAAGGTCTGCCAGCTTTCCTGACACTTCTCCCATTTCATAACGTCTTAATTTGGAACGGTTTCCGCCACATCCAAACAGACATACCAAACGTTTTGGTTGATATTCTTTTAACGTGGATAATAAGCTTTCTAAACTCATGGCATTGTGGGCATAGTCAATCATCAATGTAAATTTATCTGACACCTTCACCATTTCAATTCTGCCCTTTACTTTTGCTTCTTTTAAGGCTTTTAATATATTTTCTTTGGATACGCCAAAATGCAGGCAGATGGCAATGGCTGTCAGGGAATTGTATACACTGAATTTTCCCGGAATATCAATTTCTACATCCATTTCAATTAACCCTTTTGTCTGATATTTTACGCCTAAATATCCCGGAGTCTTTACTAGTTCTACCTGTTCCGCACGTAAATCAGCCTTTGGTGAAAATCCAAAGGTTTCTAATTTACATGTGGCGTTTTTCATAACACCTTCAAAATGCTCATCATCTACATTGGCAATTCCATAGCGGCACTGGGAAAATAACATTCCCTTACATGCCATATATTCTTCAAAGCTTGCATGCTCGTTTGGTCCAATATGGTCCGGCTCTAAATTGGTAAAAATTCCAATTTCAAAGGTAAATCCCGCAGTTCTGTGAAGCATCAACCCTTGAGAGGAAACTTCCATTACAACCGTATCACATCCAGCCTCCAACATTTCACTGAAGTATCTCTGGACAGTCATAGATTCCGGTGTGGTATTGTTAGCAGGAATTTTCTTATCGCCAATAATCGCTTCAATGGTTCCAATCAGACCTACTTTATGACCTGCATTTTCTAAAATGGATTTTACCATATAAGTTGTTGTTGTTTTTCCTTTTGTTCCGGTAATTCCGATTACTTTTAACTTTTCTGCCGGATGGTCATAGTAAGCGGCGGAAATCAACGCCATTGCATATCGGCTGTTTTCTACCTTTACAATGGTAACTCCCGGAAATTCGCCTACTTCTTTCTCTACCACCAGTACTTTTGCGCCTTTTTCTACTACCTCTTTTGCAAATTCATGCCCGTCAAAAGCGGCTCCACTGATACAGAAAAAAAGACAATTTTCTGTGACTTTTCTGGAATCGTTGACAATCTCAGATATTTCTATGTTGGTATCTCCAGTAACGCTTATTGTTTCCAAACGTTCTAACAAACCGGCTAAATTTTTCATGCCTTTACTCTCCCTTCTTTTCCTTTACCGTTGCACACGATTTAAATAAGTTTCCCATGAAAATACTGCTTTTTCAAAACATATTTTTAACTGGTAGGAATCCGCTGTGGTGTTGTCTTCTTCGTCCTCAAACTCCACTCCCATAGTATAGTAGCACAAATCATCTTCCTGTTTTTCTTTTGTAAGAGCGTACAAATATGCACCCTCGCAAGTTTTTGGAAATGCTTTTAACTGTTCTGGGCTCAGTTCTTCATCGGGTACTTCCTTGATTAATACATCATTTGCATCATAATATTTGTATCCATCTTTGATTCCGGATAAAAGTTTGCCGCCTGCAAGTTTTACAGTTGTAGTTGCCGCATAACTTTCTGTATAATTTGTATTTTGTGAGTTCTCCGGCTTTACAATCAAAGCTTCCAACTCCATATATATTTGATTTTCCATTACCTGTAATTTATTGATTCTGCAATCTTCAAAAGAAAATTTTTCAATTTCATTTATTGACTGAAATGCCATGTTTCTATCCCTTCTTTTCCTTTTTTCTATAACAGATTACTACTGTTTTTGTCACCTAACGCTCATTATATCATTTTCATTGTTTTGTTACAACCGGGACTGTAGGAAGAAAATCCACTGGGGATTCTGCCATATTGCCATGGCTACCTCCACTACCGCCACAATAACTCCAGTAATGAAGGCAATTTCATTTGCCATTCCCTGAGCATGAAACAAACGAAAACAGACTCCCTTTTTCATTGGATAAAGCAGGCGGACTTTTTTATAATTAAACATATCCAGTACAAGATGCGATAAGAATCCAATACTAAAATATTTCGCTGCCGGCAAATAAATGACTGCAATTACGCCCGAAAGCAATCCCAATGCCAAAAACGAGTGCATAAAAGAACGGTGAGGTTTTTCTTTTCCATACATGCATACTGCTATAAAAACCAAGCCTGCTATCACCAGTTGATACATTGTTGTATTACTTTTTATTTTATTCCAGATACCCAACTGAAAATGATAGTCTAATAGAACAATTCCTATCATTGTAATGGTTACCATTGCTATAATTTTATTAGCTTCTTTGTGGGATTCCGATGTTCCAACATCTATATCGCTAATCACTGCCCCCACTGCTCCCACGCCTCCGGCAAGGACAAGTTCCGGTAAGGTTGCCTGACTGGTAAGTGCCAACGTTGTAGCAATCCCAACTGCCATATGTGTTTTTCCTAACATGAGTTCCTCCGTGTGAATTGTATTTTACTAGCGCCCTCACAAATAACCACGTCAAAATAACGAATTCCCACTATTTTTCAAGGCAATATGACATTTCCCTCGTCTTCATTCGTCATTTTGACATATATTATTTCTGATTTTATTATTTTTCCGTTATTTTTTATATATTGTTCATAATTTGTCCATATTTATCTATTATACTAGACGTAGATAGTTGATTAAACACTCACTATCTCCCCCCTCATAACACGAGCCTCGGATTTTTCCGAGGCTCATATACGTTTTATGTACTTTTCTTTTTAATTCTTTGATTTTTCATTGTCACTACATTTCTGAAGTGCCAAAGTTCCTGTTCTTGCTAATTCTATAATGCCGTATGGAGAAAGCATTTTGATTAGCAGTTCAATTTTTTCCGGTGAATCACAAATCTGTATTAATAAAGAGCTTCCTGACATATCCAGTACACTGGCATTTAATACATTACAGATTTCAATGATATCGCTTCTATTGTTTGCCTGATACTTCACCTTAATTAACATCAGTTCACGACAGACACTGTTACTTTCGGTAAAAGTTTTTACCTTGATAATATCCAGTTTTTTGTTTAACTGCTTTTCAATCTGTTCAATGGTTCTTTCATCTCCGGAAGATACGATTGTCATAACAGACACATCGTTTGCTTCTGTTTCTCCTACCGCAAGGCTGTCAATATTAAAGCATCTTCTGGAAAACAGACCTGCTACTTTACAGAGCACCCCCGCTCTATTTTCAACTAAAACAGAAAATATTCTTTTCATAATACTGACCTCCTCTACTTCACTAAATCATAAGAATCAATGATACATTCCATCAGACCGGAGCCTTCCATAGACAGAAATGCTTTGATTTTTTCTTCAATGCCGTCCATATCAAAAATACGTACAAATGGCATTTCATAAGCTGCTGCAATCATTTCTAAATTTGGACTTCCATCCAGAGAAACGCCTGAATATCTGTCATTGTATGTATAATGCTGGTACTCTCGAACCATGCCTAAATAGTTATTTTTCAAAACAATAATTTTAATTGGAATGTTATGCTGTCTAATGGTTGCCAATTCCATAAAGGACATCTGGAAAGAACCATCTCCACATACCGCAACTACCTGACGGGATTTATCTGCTCGTTTCGCCCCCATGGCAGCCGGAATGGAATATCCCATAGTTCCCATACCACCACTGGTTAAGAATTTACCTTTACGCATTACGTAGTAATTACAAGACCAAATCTGATTCTGTCCCACATCTGCCACATATACGCCATCTTCTTCCATGCTTTCAGACAAAATACGTACAAATTCTGCTGGGTCTACATAACCTTCTTTTGGATTACGTTTTACTTTTTTCTCTTCCTTCCAGGTTTTCAGCTGTTCAATCCACTCACTATAATCTCCCTGAAATTCATGTTTTTCAAAATCATGTAAAATATGTTTGATATCACCAACAATGGGAATACTTGGTCCCATATTCTTTCCAATTTCTGCTGGGTCTACATCAATGTGAACCACCACCGTATTCTCTGTCACTAAATCCGGCTGGGAAATAGCACGGTCCGCCACTCTTGCTCCCATCATAATCAATAAATCGCTTTTGTTCATGGCAAGATTTGCATATGCCTTTCCGTTATTTCCCACCATACCAAAATACATTGGATGGTCGGCAGGCATAACACCAATTCCCATCATAGTATTTACTACCGGAATTGAATGTTTTTCTGAAAATTTCTGCACTTCTTCTTCTGCACCACTAAGCTGTACGCCACCACCTACGCAAAGTACCGGGCGTTTCGCTTCTTTTAAGGCTTCAATTACTTTCTTAATCTGAACCGCGTGACCTTTTACGGTAGGTTTGTAGGTGCGCAATGACACGGTAGCCGGATACTCAAATTCCAGCATCTGATTCTGAATGTCAATAGGAATATCAATTAAAACAGGTCCTTTTCTTCCTGTGTTTGCAATATAGAACGCTTCTTTAAACACTCTTGGAATATCATTTACATCCTTAATTAAATAGCTGTATTTTACAAAAGATTCCACAGCACCGGTGATGTCTGCCTCCTGAAACACATCACGTCCCAAAAGTTCAGAAGATACCTGACCTGTGATTGCTACCATAGGAATACTATCTGCGTATGCCGTTGCAATCCCTGTAATTAAATTGGTTGCCCCAGGACCGGAAGTTGCCACACACACACCAACTTCACCTGTTACTCTTGCATATCCGCTGGCTGCATGACCTGCATTCTGCTCTGTTCTCACCAATACCTGCTCTATTTCTGAATCATATAAACTATTAAAAAATGGACAAATGGCTACCCCAGGATATCCGAATACTACAGATACCCCTTCTTTTTCCAGGCATTGTACCATCGCCTGTGCGCCAGTTATTTTTTCTGCCATGTTCTTCTCCTCTCTCTCATTTCAAAATTTTTTAAAAATCTAACAACATTTTTCGTATTAAATTCAATGCTGTAATCACTGTAGTTTCTCTAATCTTTTCTCTGGTTCCTGTAAAATGACACTCATATATTTCCAATTCGCCACAAACGTAACATCCGATATACACCAGACCTACCGGCTTTTCTTCGGTGCCGCCCTCCGGTCCTGCAATCCCGGTAATGGATACAGCTACATCTGCATCGTAACGCTCTGCAGCTCCTAAAACCATTTCTTCTGCAGTTTCTCTGCTGACTGCCCCATACTTCTTTAATGTTTTTTTGTGTACGCCCAGAAGCTCTCTTTTGGCTTCGTTAGCGTAAGTCACCAAACCAGCCTTAAAAATCTCTGATACTCCGGAAACATTAATCAGTTTGGATGCCAACATTCCTCCGGTACAGGACTCTGCCGTCACCATGGTAAGCCCAAGCTTTTTCACCATTTTAACGACCTTTTCTTCCAGAGTTACATCCTCCTTGGTAGTGTAAACTGCATCACCAAAACGCTGTTTCAACTCTTTTACCACTGGTTTTACCAATTCTTTTCCTGCTTCTTTGCTTTCTGCCATAGCAGTGATTCTAAAATGTACCTCACCGGTTTTCGCATATGGCGCAATGGTTGGATTTGTCTGTGCATCCATTAAATCTTTCACCATAGTTTCTGCTCTGCTCTCGCCAATGCCACAAACTTTCACCATTTTAGAATATAAAACTTTACAATTATCTTTCTGAAGATAAGGGATTACCGATTCTTCAAACATTAGCTGTAATTCATTTGGTGGTCCCGGAAGCAAAATGACTGATTTTCCGTTTTCTTCCATAATAATCCCCGGTGCAGTACCGTTATGATTATCCAAAATCAATGCTTTTTCCGGAATCATTGCCTGTTTCCAGTTATTTTCGGTAATATTGGTGCGGTGAATCCGTGCAAAATATTCACGTATTCTTTCCATACTCCGCTCATCCAGATACATATCTCTGCCCAATACTTCTGCGGCGGTTTCTTTTGTCAAATCATCTGCGGTAGGACCAAGACCACCACTTAAAATCACGATGTCAGCTCGGTCAATAGCCGTTTCAATCGCTTTCTTTAAGCGTTCTTTGTTATCCCCAACGGTACTCTGATAATAAACAGATATCCCCATAGCTGCCAACTTTCTTGAAAGATATGCAGCATTTGTATTTACAATATTTCCCATCAACAGTTCCGTTCCTACTGATATGAGTTCCGCAACCATAAGCCCATCTCCTTCTTTGTTCTACTTATTATTATTTTCTGAAAGAACTGATTTATTTTTCCAAAGATAATCTACCAAAGATACTACAGTAAGTACCAACGCTGCCCAAGTAACAAAAATTGTGGCAAACTCAAAAATTGTATTTTCAATTCCTGCCAATGTTAAAATAATCATAATAATCATAGCCATCTGGAATACTGTTTTGAATTTTCCCCAGTAGCTTGCTGCAATTACAACTCCATTGTCGGCTGCAATCAAACGAAAACCACTGATGATAAATTCTCTGCTAATTATAATAATTACCATCCAAGAAGATAAATTTCCGGATTCCACCAGACAAACCAAGGCTGCAGACACCAATAACTTATCCGCAAGGGGGTCCATAAATTTTCCAAAATTAGTTACTAAATTATATTTTCTGGCGATTTTACCATCCAGTAAATCTGTCAGACTTGCAATACAGAATATTCCCAAAGCAATGGCATAATACAACGGTTCGCCTACCAGCATAAATCCTACAAAAAACGGTATCAAAATCACTCTAAGCACCGTCAGTTTATTCGGTAAATTCATTTGCAATCTCTCCTATCAAATCATATTCTAATGCACCGGTCACTTTGACTCTCACAAAATCTCCTGACATAAGATTTTCTCCGGTATTTACGAAAATGTAGCCGTCTACATTTGGTGCATCTTTATAAGTTCTTCCCACATAGGCATTTTCGCCTGCAACACTGCCTTCAATCATAACCAGCACTTCTCTGCCAATCATGTCATTGCACTTATCAAAGGCAATTTCCTGCTGCAATTCCATAATTTCGTCCCTGCGGTCTTCTTTTACTTCTTCCTCTATCTGGTCTGCAAATTCTGCTGCCGGAGTATCTTCTTCCGACGAATAAGCAAATACACCAAGGCGGTCAAATTCCATTTCGTCCACAAAATCCATTACTTCTTCGTGCATCTCTTCTGTTTCTCCCGGGAAACCACTAATGAGTGTAGTTCGTATTGCAATATCAGGAATTTCTTTTCTTAATTTTCCAATAATATCTTTTAACTGCTCTTTGTTGGTACGTCTTCCCATGCGTCTTAATATTTCATCGCTGGCATGCTGAATTGGCAAATCAAGATAATTACAGATTTTCTCTTCTTCTTTGATTACCTGAATCAATTCATCTGTAATTTCCTCTGGATAACAATATTGAATGCGAATCCAGTAAATCCCCGAAATTTCACAGAGTTTTCGCAATAATTCCGGAAGCATTTTCTTTCCGTAAATGTCTTTTCCATACATAGTGGTTTCCTGTGCCACCAGTATCAATTCTTTCACACCAGAATCTGCAAGCGTTTTTGCTTCCGCCAACAAATCTTCCATTGGAACACTGCGGTATTCTCCACGAATTTTAGGAATAATACAATAAGTACAGTGTTTATCACAACCCTCTGCAATTTTTAAATGAGCATAATGACCTCCGGTGGTTACCAGACGCTCTCTGTTGGCAGACGGAAGATACTGCAAATCTTTCATGATAATGCAATGGCTTTCTCCCTCTAAACAACTGTTAATCACTCCTGCAATTTCCTCGTATGCTGTAGTTCCCAACACGGCATCTACTTCCGGAATTTCTTTTACGACTTCTTCTTTGTATCTTTGCGCCAGACATCCTGTTACAATCAATACTTTACACTTACCGGTCTTTTTCTGCTCTGCCATTTCCAAAATTGTATTGATGCTTTCTTCTTTGGCATCATTAATGAAACTACAGGTATTTATTACTATGATATCTGCCTCTGTTTCCTCATTTGTAAATTCGATGCCGGCATTTTTCAGATACCCCAGCATGTACTCAGAGTCTACTAAATTTTTATCGCACCCTAAGGAAATAAAAAGTAATTTCATATTCTCTCCTTTTTATAAAAGGCGCACCGTTTTCGGCACGCCCCAGTTTCATTGCTTTGCTCTTACTATGCTTCCTGTTCTTCCTGAACTTCTAACACTTCTTCTGTTTCCGGTTCATAATCTTCCGGAAGAATTTTGATTTCACCTTTGTTTAATTCTTCAATCGCTACAGATAATGGCTTTTTGCCGTAATCAGAAACCATTGCTTCATCTCCACCGATTAACTGTCTTGCTCTTTTTGATGTGGCAAGTACGATGGAATAACGACTGTTTACTACTGGCTGTTCTCCTTCTTCAACCTCGCTGTTTACTACTTTCATTAAATCTGTATAAGATGGATGTAACATATATTGTGCTCCTTTCCTTTTCCTGCTTTATAATATAAACTATTAAGTTTCTTCTGCTTTTTCTCCAGACTGCATACGGTTTGCTATGGTTTCTGTCTGCAGTGCCGATAAAAGGTATTGCCCATTTTCCATAACAACTACCGATTTGGTTTTACGTCCCTGGGTAACGTCTAACACACTGCCTTCTTCTTTCGCCGCCTGTATCAGCCTTTTCACCGGTGCCGATTCCGGACTTATCACCGCAATAATTTTACTGGAATTGACCATATTGCCAAATCCTACACTGACTAGTCTTCCCACCGTATCACCCTATTCTATATTCTGAATCTGCTCTCTGACCTTTTCAATATCTGTCTTCAATTCAATTCCATATTCAGAAATTGTCAAGTCATTTGCTTTTGAAAGAATGGTATTGGCTTCTCTGTTCATTTCCTGTGCCAGGAAATCTAACTTTCTGCCAAGACTTCCACCTGCCTGCAAATCTTTCTTCATATGATCCACATGGCTTCTGAGCCTTACCGTTTCTTCATCCACACAGATTTTATCTGCAAAGATGGTAACTTCTGTAAGTATTCTGCTCTCCTCTATTGAGGTATCTGTTAAGAGTTCTTTTACCTTGTTGGTAAGTTTTGCCCGGTATTCACTTAAGATTTCCGGAGAACGTGTTTCTATCAAAGACACATTCTTTAACATGTTGTCTAATTTGGCGATTAAATCCTTTTTCAGGTGTTCGCCTTCCTGAATTCTGGAATTTGTAAACTGTTCGGCAGCCTTACGAAGTGCTGTTTCTAACATTTTCCATAATTCTTCTTCGTTTACTTCCTGTTCTTCCATCACAAGAACTTCCGGATATTTTGACAATGCCGCTGCGCCAAAATCTTCTTTCAACCCAAATTCCTTCTGCATTTTTCTGATATAGGTTAAATATTCTTTTGCCACATCGCGATTATATTTGATACACACGTTGTTTTCACTGTAATCTTCGTATGTAATAAATACATCTACTTTTCCACGTTCAATATATTCCTTTAAGAAGTTCCTTATGGCAGTTTCAAAGAAATTCAGCTTCTTTGGCATCTTCACATTTAAATCAAGATACCGATGATTTACTGACTTAATTTCCACTGTCATTTTCCGTTCCGCCTCAGACACTTCGAACCGTCCAAAGCCCGTCATACTCTTAACCATTGAGTCTTTGACCTCCATATGTTCTTTCACTGCACGTTTCTCTATTCATTTAGCACATTTCATTATAATTGATTTAAAAAGCAACGTCAAGCACTAACCACTGATTTGCGTTAATCCTGAGATATCGCTGTCGATTACCAGAGAATAATTTGTGTAATACACCACAAAGCCCGGTTTGCCCCCTGCCGGCTTTTTCACATGCTTTTTCTGAATATAGTCAATCTCAACCTTATCATTGCCGCGATTCTTCGAGTAGAAAGCTGCTAACTTTCCCGCTTCTTCAAACACTCTGTCCGGAAGCTCCTCTTCTCCATTTCCTTTTACAATTACATGAGAACCCGGAACGCCTTTGGCGTGAAACCACCAGTCATTTCCTGTGGCAAACTTAAAGGTCAACTCCTCGTTCTGGAAATTATTTTTCCCTACGTACATATGATAACCGTCGCTGGATAAGTAATGAAACGGCTTACTGGTAATTTTCACCTTTTTACCTCCGCCTTTTCTTCGAATGTAGCCGCTTTCCACCAGTTCTTCCTTAATTTCTACCAAATCTTCTTCTAACAAAGCTATATCCAGTGCCGTCTGTACAGACTCCAAATGACTGATTTCTTCCTTTACTTCCAAAGTCAGTTCGGAAAGTGCCTCATGAGTTCTTTTCAATTTGTTGTATTTTTCAAAATACTTTTTTGCGTTTTCCAATGGCGGAATGGTTTCATCCAGAGGAATGGTAATCATTTCGTTGGTATAATAATTCAAGGCTTCCATGGATTTGCTGCCCAGTTCCACCTGATACCCGTAGGTATTAATCAATTCTCCATAGACCTTATATTTTTCTCGTTTTTCCGTATCCTTCAACTGTTTCAACTGCAAATCATATTTCTTATAGTTACGTTCCAGTGCAGTCTGTACAATTCTACGCAAATCCGATGATTTCTGACGAATTCTTGTAATAGTGTTTTTTTCAGCATAATAGGTTTCCAGCACTTCGGAAATGGTATCATAGGTTCTGCTTTCACATTCCTTGTACTGGAACAGCTCTATGGCAGAAAATTCCACCGGCTCCTGTCCCTTATAATAAATAACCGGCTGGAAAGCTCCTGTTTCCACAGCGTTCATTACCTTACAAAATTCCAGATACAAACCTGCCATTTCTTCTTTTGAAAGACTATTCACTGCCTTGTCTGCTTCCACGTTAGCAGCTGCACAGATTCCCTGAGCGGCTGCGGGACTGATTCCTGTAAAGGACTGGTATAATGCTTTCACTGCAGTTAGTGGTTTCAAACCCATACGTTCTTCAAATATTTCCTGAGTTGCCTCCTTGGGATTTACTTTATCCATTGTTTCCGGAATAAAATATTGGCGTCCCGGAAGCACTTCACGCAGAGAGCTTGTCTGAGCTGAAATATGCTTAATACTGTCAATAATCATTCCTTCCTCATTACAGAAAATGATGTTGCTATGCTTTCCCATCAACTCTATAATCAGCGTCTTCTTACATAAATCGCCCAATTCATTTAAGTGTTCCACATCAAAATGTACAATTCTCTCTAACCCCGGCTGATATATCTTTGTTATTCTTCCATTTTGCAAATGTTTGCGCAAAAGCATACAAAAGTTAGGGGCGGTCAATGGACTCTGCTTGTTTTTATCCGTAAGATATAACAAAGGAAGACTGGCGCTGGCAGACATTAAAAGACGGTACTGCTCTTTTGCCACCTTTATGGTGAGCAGCAGTTCATCATCTTCTGTCTGAGCAATTTTATAAATTCTTCCCTCTGTCAGTTTTTCTCCTAATTCTTTCACTAAATTGGCAATTACAATACCATCAAATGCCATACTATTACCTCTTTTTCGTTTATTTGTGATAAATTGTATCATATGTTCGGATTTGTGGCAATGCCTGCTGTACCGAACGCAAACCACAAAAAAGCTGCCATCATTTCTGACGACAGCTTCACTATATTTTGTCTATTTTGCACTTAAAGTATTTAAAATGCTCTTTACGTGAGCTACTTCTTCATCGGTTGCCATGGCTGCCGGAATATAGTACTGTTTGCTTCTGGCAATTTCGTAAAGTTCTTCCTGGGACATTTCACACTGATTTCTCATCTGTTTTAAAGTTTGTTTTAATGCTTTGTTTTCACTCTGTGGAATCATTTCTCCGAAACGCACCAATTCTCCATTGATACCCGCAAGTGTATCTGCAACCATTGTCTGATCATTCAACATTTTTTCACCCTCCTACTTTAAAAACTGCATTAACTGATTCTTAGATTCCATGGCAGACTGAGCAGATTTTGCAAAAAACTGTCGTACTGTCTGGTCTGTGGCAGTAGATGCATATTCGTTCATTTTACAGTGGGTTGTTTCGTATCCTGCGATTAAGTGTCTTAAGTTCTGTAAATCAAGTTCTGAAATATTTGACATAAAATAAAACCTCCTTCTTTTATACTTTCTTAGTATTACAAAAGAAAAAGGTTTTATTCCAAAATCAAAATTATTTTATAAGCCATTCATACATTTCTTCATATTCTTTCGCAGAACGTTTCCATGAAAAGTCCGCTGCCATGGCTCTGTCTATCAGCTTGTTCCACTCACGTTTATTGTTCTGGAACACTCCCAGCGCATAACGGATTACACCTAACATTTCATGGGCATTGTAATTGCGGAAACTAAATCCTGTACCCGCACTTTCATATTCATTATATGGCTCTACCGTATCTTTTAAACCGCCGGTTTCACGAACAATCGGAATGGTTCCGTAGCGTAAACTCATCAACTGGCTCAAACCGCAAGGTTCAAATAAGGACGGCATCAAAAATACATCGCTTCCTGCATATATTTTATGGGACAGTTCTTCCGAATAATAAATATTAGCTGATACCTTACCATGATATTTCCACTCATAATGACGGAACATATTTTCATAACGTTCTTCACCGGTTCCCAGCACTGCAAGCTGTACATTTTCGCTGCAAAGCTCGTCCATAATGCAGTCTATCAAATCAAAGCCCTTCTGGTCTGTCAGTCGTGACACAATACCAATCACAAGCGCTTTATCATTCTTTTCCAGTCCCAATTCCTCCTGAAGCGCCCTTTTATTTTTGATTTTTTCTTTTCTAAAGTTTCTGGCATTGTAGGCTTTATATATATATTTGTCCGTTTCCGGATTAAATTCCTGATAATCAATTCCGTTGACAATACCACGCAAATCATTGCTTCTTGCCTTTAACAGTCCATGCAGACCTTCGCCGTACTCTATTGTCTTAATTTCCTCTGCATAGGTCTTGCTAACCGTTGTCACTGCATCTGCAAACACAATACCGCCCTTCAAATAATTGGCATCATTATAAGATTCCAGCTTATCTGAAGTAAAATAATAATCCGGCAATCCCAGTACATCCTTCACTTTCTGAAGTTCCCAACGCCCCTGAAATTTCAGATTGTGAATTGTCATAACCGACTTAATTCCCTGATAAAAGTCATTTCCCCGGAAACATTCTTTTAACATCAACGGAATTACACCCGTCTGCCAGTCATGGCAGTGAACAATATCAGGACGGAAATCGATTTCCTGCATTGCCATCAAAGCCGCCTTCGAAAAGAACGCAAATTTCTCGATATCTTCATAGATATTTCCATAAGGTCTTGGTCCTGCAAAATAATATTCATTATCAATCAGATAAAATGTGATTCCCTCCACTTTTTTAGTGAAAATTCCAGCATACTGCTTACGCCAGGATAAATCCACATAAAAATGGGTTAAAAAAGTGCTTCCTTCCAATTTTTCTTCCGGAATACATAGATACTTAGGAATCATCACTCTGATATCATATTTTTCTTTATCAAAACACTTGGGAAGTGATCCCACCACATCCGCAAGTCCGCCGGTTTTTATAAATGGTGTTGCCTCCGACGCCACAAATAATACTTTTTTCATCCTGCTCCTCCTGCTTTTGTCTGTTTCTCATACAGTCTTTATTATCATAGCACAGATTTTTCTGCAAGAAAAGCATCAATCCTTATCTATTTTTGTATTCCAGACGTATTTTATCCGCAATCAATGCAATAAATTCTGAATTGGTTGGTTTTCCTTTTCCCGTATTTATGGTGTAACCAAACAATTCATCAATGGTATCCATTTTTCCGCGGCTCCATGCAACTTCAATGGCATGACGAATGGCACGTTCCACACGGCTGGACGTAGTCTGATACTTTTTGGCAATGGTTGGATACAGTATTTTAGTAATGGAATTTAACATGTCCATATCTTCCACAGACATCATAATCGCATCTCTTAAATACTGATAGCCCTTAATGTGAGCAGGTACCCCAATTTCATGAATAATATTCGTAACATCTGCTTCTAAGTTTCTTTCTTTTACTTCACTTACCTTTTCCAATGGTATGTATTTTTCTGCAGTTCTGTGGCTTGTTTTCTTATCTCTCGTTCTTTTAATGCGATTAATAATCACCTCATTGTCAAAAGGCTTCATTATATAGTAGTTTGCCCCCATTTCAAAAGCATCTTCTGTAATGCTTTCCTGACCAATGGCAGAAATCATAATAAACGCCGGCTGCTTTTTAATCGTAGTATCTTTTTTGACCTTATTCATCACGCAAAGTCCGTCCATTTTTGGCATAACAATATCTAAAAGCACAACATCCGGCTCTTTATCCTTAATTATTCCATAGGCTTCTTCTCCATTTCTTGCTTTTCCCACAACATTCAACTCATCATCACTTTTGATAATTTCCTCCAATAAATCCAATAATATTTCATTATCATCGGCAATTGCTACATTTAATTTTTCCATAGGAATCCTCCAATCACTTATATCTCCTTTTTTCTGTTGTTATTATAAAAGCATATTTTATCAGAATCAATCATTACTTATCGCACATTTCGACATTTCTTATTTTTTCGTTTTTTTCTTTTCTTTTACGATAATATATTTTTTTGTGTTTTGTCGAATTTTGTCGAATACTTTTGAAAAGAAATAATATAATGCAAGAAAAGATAACCCGCTTACAAGGTTATCTTTTCTAAACTTTCTATTCTACTTTAAATACACGAATTACTTCTTCCAGTTCTGCTGCATTCTTACCAAGCTTATTAGCTGTAGCATTCAGTGTTTCTACCGCTCCAAGCTGTTTATTGGAGGTATTGGCAAGGTCTGTCATGGTTGCCGCAACTTCTTCGGATGCCGCTGAAATATTCTGAATTGCATAAAGCGTATCTTCTTTTACGCCTTCGATTCCCACAATACCGGAAATAATGCTTTCCAAGTTATTGTTCAGGTCTTCTACATGACTGTTGATGTCATTAAATGCTGTTACTGTAGTTTCCAGAGCTTTTTCCTGTAACTGTACGGTTTCCTGTGCATTTTCTACTGTATTTACAGTTACTTCTGTCTGATTCTGGATGTTAGAAATAATGGTACTGATTTCCGCCGCCGCATCTGTGGTCTGCATTGCCAGCTTACGGATTTCATCTGCTACCACGGCAAATCCTTTTCCTGCCTCTCCTGCTCTTGCAGCTTCGATGGAAGCATTCAGTGAAAGAAGATTTGTCTGGTCTGCCACGTCATTGATGGTATTAATAATATTTCCAATGGTATTAGACTGCTCGGAAAGCTGTACAATGTTATCCATAATGTCGCTCATGCTTTCTGTGGTGTCTTTTACCTTTTCATCCAGTTCTTTTACTATATTGTGTCCACTGACAACAATATTCTTTGTATTGTTTGCAGTATCTTTAATCTTATCTGCATTGTCGGATACCTGATTAATCTTATCTGACAACTCACTCATTTTCATCAGACACATTTCAGAATCTTCGGACTGCTGTACAATACCTACTTCCACTTCCTTGATTGCCTTTGTAATGCCCTGGGTTGCAGTTAACACGATTTCAGAGTTTTCCGTTACTTCATTGGCTGCACTTGCTACTGCAGTACCGGTTCCGGCAACTTTTCGAATCAGATTTTTCATATTATTAAGCATACTTGTAATACCAGAAATCAGATTCATAAATTCATCTTTACGTTTTGATTTAAAGGATACGGTCAAGTCACCCTTTGATACTTTGCCAAGTACACCGTTAATTCCGGAAATTGCATTACTGATACCGGATGCAATTACAGTTCCGGTCACAATCGCTATAACACATGCAAATACTACGATTGCAGTTGTAATATTTCTAAGATTATAACTCTGTGCCAGAATCACTTCCTGAGGTATCATAGAACATGTCATAGAACCATATCCTTCTACCTTAGCATAGGTAAACAGATAAGCCTGACCATTATATGTAACCATCTGGTTTCCTCTTGTTTCTTCACTGCTTAATGCATTCTGATAAAATTCTGTCGCTGTAAAGCTGAAACCATCTTCATAAACACCGGAAAGGATTTCTTTTCCATCATCTGTTACAAAGCCGACCACACTTCCATCGCCCACTTCTGTTTCATCCAACATTTCTTCAATAAAATCTTTAGAAATATCGTAAATGATAAAGCCTGCTTTCTTATTTCCGGTATCCATCAAATTTCGAACAATGGAAATCGCATAATCAGATTTAATATCTCCCAGTTTTTCATCGATAAAAGGATGATAACCCAGCCAGATTTCCGGATTTCTGCTGTCTGCCAATGCCTTGTATTCCGCAGATTCTAAAAATTCATCATAACATCCCGGCATCAAATCTTCTTTTCGGAAAGAGTTGACATTTTCTCCATAATTACCAATGATATATACCCCTGCTACCATCTGGTCCAAAACTGCGGCGGAATATACTTCATTGTAACATTCTGCCTGCATCAACACTTCATTTACACTGTCATCTTTATAAGTTCCTGAATAGTAATTGGTAATGGATTCTGTAGCATCCAACTGCAGGGACTTGGATGAAATGGTATGAAAACCAAGTTCAAAATAATCCGCTACTGTTGTCATGGTAGACAATGCCGAATCTTCATAATTCGTTTTAAATCCATTGGCTGATATTGTATAAGAAATCACACCCAAAACGATAATCAATACTACTGGAACTAAAAAAGAGGCAATCATTTTACTGCGAATGCTCAAAAGCATATTGACTTTTTCGCCACTTTGTTCTTTTGTTTGTTTCTTTTTATCTTTTCCCATATTATTTATTTTGCTCATATTCCTGTTCTCCTTTACTTTATTCTAAGCCGCCCATGGACACCCACTGAGAAACAGCATAATCTGCAATCTTATTGTAATCGTTTTCATCCCACACCGGTTTTGCTAAATAATTCTGTAAAATATAGGTTCCAACTGTGTTTCCACCCCAGTTAGATGGTGCACCGTTGTATGGATTAGATATCGTACCGCCCATATTTACATATTTAATAATAGAATTTCCTAAGGCATTAGACACGGTAGTAGTTTCCGGATCCGCATTATATGGAATAAACTGGAATACTTCTGTAATGTAATTCATACCTGTTTCGGAAGTATTTAACCATACAAGAAAATCCTGTGCCGCCTTTTTATGCTCGTCGTCATTCTTATTATTAATTACATAATACATAGAAGCAAATACAGGAATGGTACTGTTCATATCTGCTGCTGTCAAGCCTTCCACATGTATATCTGCATCTGTAATCGGAAGTTTTACCGGTAAAAAGGTAAGTCTTTCTGCCACTGCACTATCAATTTCTGCAATGCCGGAAGCTGTCCAGTTACCGTTTTTAAAGAAAATCGCCTTACTCTGTGCAAATTTCTTAATAGCAGCATCGTAACTGTTAGTACTTGAGTTAATCATATCTGCGGAACGCATTAAATGTCCGCTGTCACCTGCTGCATATGTAGTCTTTAAATCCAATGCTTTGGCATATGCCACAAAAGCATTTTTCATGTTCTTCACCTGTTCTGTTGTAGCATTCTGTGCCTGACTTACATTTGCAAGCCCGCTGCACACTGCCACGTTTAACATATGATCTCCATAAGTCCAGGAATCACTTCCTGCAACAGCAAAAACACCGGTTAACTTAGATGCCAGTCCTGTTTTACCACCAACGTTATAAGTATTTCCATTTAAAGTAACCGGACCGCCTGCACCAGTATCAATCATGTTGCCAAGAACTCTGATACAATTTTCCCATTCTGCATAACTGCAAAGGCGAAGATCTTCCAAAACTTTATCTTTATTTCCTGCTCCAAAAATATCTGAAATCATCTGGGTATCTACCATATAACCATAGCCTTCAATATTATATGGTACACCATAATTGGTTCCGTCTTCTGTGGTAAGCCGCAACTCTTCCGGTATGTTATCTGCCAAATCTTTAAACTCTGTAGTTAATCCCTCTGCCTTGGAATAATCCATTACATAATCGTAACTTTCCCATTCTTCCAGCTCTGCTACTGACTGAACTGTATAGATATCCGGTTTTACCTTTTCATTCATCAGAGAACGAAGGGCCTTCATATGATCTTCCCCTGCCTGTGTGTTAAAGAGTTTTACTTTCACACCGCTTTCTTTTTCATAATCTGCCACCAGTTCTTCTAAAGAATCTGATATCTCTCCTTTGGAATTAAAGATGTATAATTCCATTTCTTTCTCTTCTTGGGTTTCCTCTGTCTGTTTTGTACTTCCGCAACCCGACAATGCAAAAATCCCCAAAGCTATGCATAATACTGCTACAATTTTTCGTTTCATCGTACTTCATCCCTTTCCCCAATATTATTCTATACACATATATTTATACTTTACTACATTTTTGTTCAAAACGCAAGTTTTTCACTCATTTTCTTCTCTCTTTTTATGCATTTTAACTATTCAAAAAACAATATACGGATAGACTTACAAAACTGCATGGCCGGAAAAGATAATAGAAACCAAAAGAAACTAAATACAATACAAACCTGCCCCATAATCTGCAATGGCATGTTGCTGTAATCCCACACATTTAACTTCAGCCATAAATTCACAATGCATCCGCAAATCCATTCCAGCACAGTAATTCCCACGGCACTGACAGTCATTTTGCTCCACACACTTTTCAAAAAAGTGGCTTTTTCTGAAATTGCATCAATCATTCCAAAGCAACATCCCCCCAAGAAAAACATGCTCCAATGGGAATACCCCCGATATACAAGTTCAATACAATAATAAATCGCCCCACCCAAAGACATCATAAAAAAATTTTGCCAAATGTAATTCCAATTTTTCATAATTTACCTGCTCCGTTTTTCCAAATTCTATTTCTTTATTTACTCCGCTTCTATTCTTCCCCGTTTTCTTCACTACTATTACACAATTTTTCTATTTTTCTGTGTATTTTTTACATATTTTCACTTTATTACATTTGAAAAATATGCAATTTTGATGTATTATAATAGCAAGGTATGATTGGTCTTATTGGATATATTTAAGGGGGAATTTTATGGCTACAAATACAAAGCAAAAGGAAATCGAAAAACAAAAATATCAAATGTTGTTGAAGGCATGCAAAGTTTTAGGGGGCGATATTGCACTATATCGAAAGCTGAAATTCAACATACCACAGCTTATCCAGATTTTAAAGGGGTTAGAAAGTAAGTTAGACGTTTCTTATTATCTCGACCCTAAGCTTAGCGCACCCCACATGGAAATCCTTCGCAAAGGTCTTGCGGAAGGGATTTCTTTAAAAATATGGCTGGAAGAGGGGTTTGATTGGCCACAACTGGAACAGATTTATTTAGGTTACATGGCTGACCTGCCTATTGACCGTTACGGATTTCTGGAATATTCCGCAGAACAAATGGAACAGATTCGCCTAGGATTATTAGCAGGTCTGGACACTCACTTTTATGAGTCTGCTGAATTTTCCGCACCGCAGATGTTAGAAGTCCGCAAAGGCTTAGATAAAAAATTAAATGTGGAAGAATATGCAAAACCGGAATACGATCCTATTATGATGCGCGAAATTCGCCGTTCTTTACAAGATAATTTTGATTATAAGCCATATCTGAAAAAAGGATGTAATTCTAAAGTTTTACGCCAATTACGTAAATCCAAGGAATGGGGATATGATATTCTTCCCTATGTTGACGGTGGATACAATGCAGACCAGATTGAAGAAATCGGGCTATGTTTGCAGCAGAACATTAACATCAAACCGTTTCTTACCATTCGTGTTAACTGGAAACAGATTCGTGAAATACGACTGGGATTTGAATCTGGTGTAGATGCCGCTTCTTACGCCGACCGGAAATTTTCTGCCGCTCAGATGGAGCAGATTCGTCTTGGACTGGAACAGGGGCTGGAAGTTTCTGTATACAAAGACTCCAGTATTTCTGCAGATGTAATGAGAGATACCAGAGAAAAGCTTTTATTTGCGAAGGATTCTTCTAATTTGGTAAACGATATGCTTGCCTTATCCGAAAACGAAATTATGGCATCCATCGAAGCCGAATTAGAAGCAAGTCAGAAACTCTCTGAAGAAAGCGAAAATGACACAACAACTGCAGCTTCTACTTCTGCAAAAACTAAGGAAACTTCTTTTTCCATCTCTCAAGATGGCATGAGTGCCAGTCTTTGTCTGGCGCCTCCTGAAGACAAGCCTTACACGGTAGAATACCTTGTAACACTTCTTGGGGAACATAATATTAAACAGGGTGTAAACTTAGCCAGCTTACAGCGAATTGTCCGCAAAGAATTATACAACGAATCCATTGTAGTAGCCCGTGGGAAAGATGCCGTAAACGGCGAAAATGGTTTCTACACCTTTCATTTCAATACAGAAAAGATGGACCATAAACCAACCATACTTCCGGACGGTTCCGTAGACTATTTCAACAACGCTTCCTATGAGTTTGTCAAAGAAGACCAGCTACTGGCTGAATACACACCTGCCACACCTGGTGAATATGGTTATACGGTTTCTGGCAAGTTAATTATTCCAAAGCGTGGTAAGGATTTACCGGTACTTCGCGGTAAGGGAATCCGTATTACCGAAGATAAGAAACAATATTTTGCTACCTGCAGTGGACAGATTGAATATCAAAATAACAAAATCAACATTATCAACTGTCTTTCCATCAGTAAGGATTTGGATATTTCTGTAGGTAACATCAATTTTGATGGAAATGTAGAAATTATGGGAAATATCATTCCTAATATGGTTGTTCGCGCCACCGGTTATGTAAAGGTAAATGGCTATGTGGAATCCGCATCCATCTACGCAGGTGATGATGTGGTCTTAGCAAAAGGTATTCAAGGCGGGGGAGTATCCTATATTCAAGCTGGAGGCGATGTATTTGCACCGTTCTTCGAATCCACTACCATTAAATGTAACGGTTCTTTACATTCAAACCATATTTTAAACTGCGATGTTACTGCCAATGACAGTGTTCTCCTTTCCGGAAAACGTGGATTAATTCTTGGTGGTACTACCAGAGCTTTGCGCTATATTGATGCAACTACCATTGGAAACAAGGCGGAACTTCCAACCAAGTTAATCCTTGGTGTAGATTCTGAAATTATCAAGGAATATGGCGAAACGATTCAGTCTATTTCGAAAGTAAAATTAGAAATTTCTGCTTTAAAAAAGAACCTTGCTATTTTTGAAGAACAACGTCAGACAGAACATTACACTTATAAAATGTTGAAAAAGGCAATTCAGATAAAAGAAGATGATTTGCAATCACTGACCGATGCGTTGAACGAATGTAATCGTATTATTGAGATTGCTTCCTCTGCTTCTGCCAGCGTCCGTGGAACAATTCATCCTGGAACTTCCATTTCCATCAATGCCGAAAAGCATCAGGTAAACGATGAACAGGAACAGGTGACCTATCGTCTGCGCGACCGAAAAATTATTATGGAAGAATACGAAGAACCAAAACTGGAGGAAAAAGCTAACCACAATAAAGTATAATTATTTTTCCTTAAAGATGCCCACATAGGAAACTGTGGGCATCTTTTTTATGGCATTTCTAGGCGTTCACCATCACTCTATATAATAATACAAACCATGCCACCACTGCTGTCATTCACCACCTTTTGCATGGTATCCTGCAGTTTACTCTGACTTTCCTCGCCAATTTGGGAAAGTTTTGAATTAATTCCGTCAGATACCAGTTGCTCTACGGATTTTCCGAAAATATTAATCTTCCAAATGCCTTCTGCCTCGTTGCTGTTATCTTTGATGTATTCAATCAAATCTTTTGCCTGCTGTTCACTTCCCACAATCGGGGCAATTTCGGTTTCTATGCCTGCCCGTATCATGTGAATGGAAGGTGCTTCGGAGCGTATTTTTACGCCAAATTTGTTTCCATGTTTTACAATTTCCGGATCATATAGCTTAATCTCATTCTGCGTAGGCATTACCACTCCATATCCACTCATTTTCACGGACTGCATGGCATTTTCTACCTTCTGATACTCCGCTTTCATCTGAGCAAGTTCTCTTACGGTAGACAGTAACATATATTCATTTTCCACCGTAACGCCCAGCATTTCTGAAATCATTTCGTAATAGTATTTGTCAGCAATCTGAAGCTGTACTTTAATTTTTCCGGAAGCCAAATCTACTTCATCTAATTTCATTCTGCTCACATAAGGACTTTCAAAGGACAACTTTTCATCTACTGCATCCTTAATGGCTTTTACATTTTGAGAGCTTTCTCGAATTTTCTCTATAATCTCTGTTTTAATAGGATGGCTCATTGGAAGCGTTTCAATCCATTTTGGCACAAAATATTCTATTTCCATTACCGGAAATTCTTTTAATACACATTCTAATATTTTGTGAATGTCTTCTTTTCTGATTTGCTGACAATTTAAGCTGATTACTCTTACGTTGTTTTTCTTGGAAATCTCCTCTGCGATTCTTGTACTTTCTTCACTGTATGGTTTCATAGAGTTCAAAATCACTACAAATGGCTTTCCAAGCCTTTTTAATTCTGCGATGGTCTTTTCCTCCGGTGCTATGTAATTTTCCCTTGGAATACCACTAAAAGAGCCGTCAGTGGTCACTACAATACCTATGGTGGAATGGTCATGAATTACTTTTCTTGTTCCGATTTCTGCTGCCTGAGTAAATGAAATCTCCTGTTCTGACCAAGGAGTCTTAACTAACCGCTCTGTATTTCCCTCAATATGTCCTTCTGCCCCTTCTACCATATAACCCACACAGTCAATCAAACGCACTGAAACCTGAATATCCTCATCCAGCTTAATTTTTGCCGCCTCTTTTGGGATAAATTTCGGCTCTGTTGTCATAATTGTCTTTCCCTGGGCCGACTGTGGCAATTCATCCTGTGTTCTGCTTTTTGCATATTCGTCTTCTATCTCCGGTAAAACCATCAAATCCATAAATCGTTTAATAAATGTTGATTTTCCTGTTCTTACCGGTCCTACTACACCAAGATATATCTCACCGTTGGTTCGTGCCTGTATATCTTTGTATAAATCAACCGTTTTCATAAAAAATCCTCCTGACCATAGTGTATCTTAGGACATGCCTGAAAAAGGCTATGTCTGCAATTAATACACTATATGTCAGAAGGATTTAAAATATGCTCAAAGAACACCATCAATAATGGCAATTCCTCCATCATAGTCAATATTATCAATTTTTTGCTGCAGCTTTTCTGCCACATTTTCATAAGTATCCGGCAACACATATTGCTGCATGGTACTTAATATTTCCACTGACTGGTCGTAATCAAAATCTTCCAGTGCAGTTTTTAATTCTATCAGCCATCGTTTTACCAGTTCTATATCTGCTTTCTGCCTGCTCCCACCTAATGATTGTACTTCACCATACGGTTTCAACACATCAAGATAGAATTCATACTGACAAATAAGCTGCTTTGCTTTCTCTAAGAGATTTTCTTTACTGTACTCCAAACATTCTTTTTCCAGTTTTTCACAGAACAATGCAAAATCCAAAGCTCCAATTAGTCGGGAAGCACTTTTTAATCCATGTACTTCGATTTTAAAGGCTTCTGTATCAAATCCCTGTGCATATTCGTTAAGCACTTTGGTTTTACTCTTAATTGCCCGATAATACTCTTTTAAAATCTCTTTGTAAGTCCCGATATCTCCTGAGCGTTCCAAAGCATATGCTGTGTCAAGCCCCGGAATTGTTATGTTTTCTGCTACATCATTGCTTTGTACCACATCCGGTATTTCCAGTGAAATACAGTCTTTCAAAATATCCTCTAACTGCTGTTTCTTTACAGGCTTTTGCAGTATCGGAAGTTTTTCTTCCATGGGTATCTTTCTAACTTCCTCTTCACTGCCGGTACATAAAAACATAAAAATATTTTTCCCCTGTAACCGGGCTTTTTCTTTTATTTTTTGCAAGGTTTCCAAACCATTCATTTCAGGCATTAGATAATCTGCAAAAATCAGTTGAAAGGAGGTTATATCTTCTCTTTCTAAAGCTGCCACACCACTTTCTGCTATTGCTGTGTCTATGCCACATTTTTTCAACAAACCAGAAAGTACTGTTGCGCTGACACTATTGTCATCCACTACAAGCGCACGATATGCCATACTTGTTTCTCCTTGCACTTTTACTTACAATACATCCAGAAAATTTGCAATCGCTGTCAGCACTTCTTCTTTCTGAGCAGTTTTTAGGAAATATCCCTGAGGATTTAGTTCCATAACTTCCTGTGCTTTTTCATTATCTGACAATCCCGTTAAGAAAAACACAGGAATATCTTTTGTTTTTGAATTGCTTCGAATTTTGCCCAAGGTTTCTTTTCCATCCATGTGAGGCATCATATAATCCATCAATATTAAATCTGCATGTTTTTTCTCCAAAAACTTTAAGGCTGTATCGCCGGAGTTCACAACGGATACCCGGTAAGTGTCTTCTAACCATAACTTGATAGATTTTAAAGATAATGGATTATCATCAATTACCAGAATATCCCTCTTATAAACATCCAGTTCTAACTGGTCCTTACACTGACAATCTAAAATTGCTTCCAATGATAACACAAAATTATTCAGACTTACCGGACATTTTATCTCTATACAAGTTTCCAGCTGAGATTCCTCTTTAAATTCCTTACATTCCTCTTCTGTTCCCACTAGAATCAAATCACTATTTAAGAAACCTTGTTGCTTCAGGATTTCTGCCACAACTTTTCTATCCGCTTCCTCTATTCGATTCAAATAGCAAACTACATGCTGTGGCTGAAATGTCTTGATTGTTTCTAAAATGTCATTTTCCCCAATTACAGCCATTTCTGTCTGTAACATAACATCTAATTTTTCTCTTAAAACCCTGCTTTGATGCAGCGTTTTTGCAACTATTAATACCCTTTTTTTCATTAGAACACCCTCTTATCTTAAATCTATATCTTAAGATGTTTTTATTTCTTAATTAAAAGTGATTTTCCTGTCATTTCTTCCGGCTGTGTCATTCCCATCATTTCAATTAATGTAGGTGCAATATCTGCAAGGCATCCGCCATCACGTAATGTATAATTTTCATCATAATTTACCAAAATGAATGGTACTGGATTTGTTGTATGAGCAGTGAATGGATCACCTGTTTCATAATCAACTAACTGTTCTGCATTTCCGTGGTCAGCACAGATAAACATAGAACCACCAACTTCTTTGATAGCATCTACCGCTTTTCCTACACATTCATCTACTGCTTCTACCGCCTTGATTGCTGCTGCTTCTACACCTGTATGACCTACCATGTCTGGGTTTGCAAAGTTAATAATAATCACATCATATTTATCTGATTTGATTGCTGCAACTAATTTATCGCAAACTTCGTAAGCACTCATTTCAGGTTTTAAATCATAAGTTGCAACCTTTGGAGATTTTACTAAAATTCTGTCTTCGCCTTCGTTTGGTTCTTCTACACCACCGTTGAAGAAGAATGTAACGTGAGCATATTTTTCTGTTTCTGCGATTCTTGCCTGTGTTTTTCCGTTTGCAGCCAAGAATTCTCCAAATGTATTTGTGATAGCCACTTTGTGGAATGCAATGTCTTTATTTGGAATAGTAACATCATATTCTGTAAAGCATACAAAAGTAGTATCTAATCTTTTTTCTCTTGCAAATCCGTCAAAATCATCTGCGCAGAATGCTCTTGTAATTTCTCTTGCACGGTCTGGTCTGAAGTTGAAGAAGATTACAGAATCTTTATCTGCAACTTTTGCTACTGGAGCGCCATCTTTTACAATAACAGTTGGCATAACAAATTCGTCTGTTTTGTCTGCTGCGTAAGATGCTGCAACTGCTTCCACTGCGTCTGTAGCTGTTTCGCCAGTTCCTTTTACCATCGCATTGTAAGCAAGTTCTACTCTGTCCCAACGATTATCTCTATCCATTGCATAGTAACGTCCCATAACAGATGCGATTTCACCAACACCTAATTCTTTCATTTTGTCAGCTAACTCTGCAACAAAATCTTTTCCTGATGCAGGAGGTGTATCACGTCCGTCTAAGAAGCAATGTACATATACTTTCTTTAAACCTTCACGTTTTGCTAATTCTAACAATCCATATAAATGGGAATTATGGCTGTGTACACCACCGTCAGATAACAAACCAAATAAATGTAATGCAGAATCATTTGCTTTTACATTTGCAACTGCTTTTAATAACGCTTCGTTCTTAAAGAAATCTCCATCCTGAATTTCTTTTGTAATTCTGGTAAGTTCCTGATATATAATACGTCCTGCACCCATGTTTAAGTGACCAACTTCAGAGTTACCCATCTGTCCGTCCGGAAGACCAACTGCCATACCGCTTGCATAACCTTTTACGAAAGGATATTCCTTCATCAAAGATTCCATAACAGGTGTTTTTCCTAAAGCAACTGCATTTGCCTGATCTTTCTCATTTAAACCATATCCATCAAGAATCATTAAAACTGTAGGTTTTTTACTCATTTCTTTCTCCTTATCTCTACTCTTCTATATTTTACTAAATTTTATACCACTTAACAGTGATTATTATACAAAGATTCCTTTTCATTTTCAAGTATTTTCCTAATATCCGTCTTAAGAATTTTCCTATAACTCAAAAAGACTATGCCAAAATACATGGCATAGTCTTTTAAAACTGTTATATCTTATAACATAATATCGCTTTCGTCTTCGATTGGTGTAATCTGTGGAATTGGTGTTGGCAAAACATGTGAGCTGTGGTTTGGACGTTTGTGGTTTGCTGCACCTGCTGTTAATGCGATTCTTAAATCAAGTACTTCTGGTTTTTTCCATTCTTTCATTTTAATTTCCTCCTTAAAGCCTGAGCTATCGTTTCGATACTACAAATATAGCACTTTTTTTGAGAACTGGCAATAATTCTAACAATTTTGTTGCATTTATTTTACAACTTTAATTATTTCATCTAAAATCTGCTCTACCGTATCCTGATCGGTTGGGCGATAAATCTTGTAAACCGGTACCTGTTGGGCAATCTGCAAGGTAGTTTGAAACATATCCGCAGACAATCCGGAACTGTTGGAAAAGAGATACTGTGAAAACATATTCGCTGACATTAACTTCAGTAAATCCAGTCCCTCTGCCTTTTCCACTCGAAAACGGTTGTCTTTGGTATCCAGTATAATTTCAAAAATCCCTTTTAATTTTCCCGGTCCGGAACACATTTCATCTTCTGAAAGCGTTACTCTGTACTTGTCCCTGATTTCATTAATGCACTCGATTTCTTCTAACTTATATCCTTCTTTCAGTGCTGTATCCCTACAAAACTTCTGATGTGGCACAGCAATCTGCACATATGGAACGCCATTTTCTAATTTAATGGCAGAAACATCATCTGCAATCAATTTATAGCCCAGTTTACGAAGTCCTGTGGAAATCGTAGATTTTCCGGCACCGCTATTACCGATAATGGTTACGGCTCCCTCTTCATCTCCCACTGTAGAACCATGCAGTGTCACTATATTTTTCATATATAATATGAAGGCCAGACCATGACTTATAATATATGGCTTCACTTTTTCATCCGGAATCTGCACTTCTTTCTTATCTGCAATAATTTCATTTCCATTTTGCACCAAAAATCTTGCCTGCGCACTTTCGAACCACACACGGTTGGACTGTATCATTTGAAGCTGTGGATTCTGCAACATTCCCTGTTCTTCGCAATAATGCACATACACATCTGCATCTTCTTTTTCGATTCCTGTTGATTCTCCCGGAATCAATTCAGACATCTCGATTTCTGATGCAACAGTAAGCCCATAAATCTGATAAAAATACGGTGCATTTTTCTTTGCCGCTTTTAAATCTTTGGTAAATATAATTTCTTTTTCTTCTATTTCTCCTGTGGAAGTTTCCTGACAAGTCAGCCCCCACATATGAATCGTTTTTATTTTTTCCTCTGCTCGTTTCAATACGCTTTTATATTCCGGCTCACTCAAATGCTTTTCCGGATTATCATATGCATCCATACCATCCACATATGGTCTTGTCAACATATGCATCTTAACTTCATCTTCCACATGAAATGGTGCCATAATCTTATTTATCATTTCCACCAGAAGGTATCCCTTCATATCCACACTTGGAAGGGAACGACGTTTCATAATAGAGCCATCCATTTTCAGATAGTGAATGCAGCACTGGAAAAAGGTTTCACAGAATGTTGCATATCCTAAAGCATCCATTTTTTTCCAGAATGAGCTGTAATCTATATATTTTCCGTACTTATTAATATATAAGGTAATGTCTACCAGACCGCTGAAACTCATACCTTCTACTAAAATATGTTTTATGATATGAAACATCTGATAAATAAGATGTTCCTCATAGCCTAATGTGGTCAATTCCACATCCCATGCTTTCATCTGAAGGAAGCTTGACTCATCTGTAATTCCAAAATCTTCTAACATATCAATCTTTGGGCCTTTAAATTCTTCCCAAAGACTATAATGTAATTCCAAACGGTGTGCCGGATTTTCACGATAATACACCGGAACCTGACCGGTGGAATCATGAGCATCCTTCTGATAATCTAATTTTTTCAAAAATTTTGCTATTTGGGCGGTATCTTCTTTTTTTATCAGAATATCTGTGTCATTTGAAGTACGATACAATGGATTTGGGAACAAATCTGCCAACACAAAGCCTTTAAAAACAGTATATTTAATCC
>CAYVCL010000007.1:53812-59803 GCA_964450185.1 uncultured Lachnospiraceae bacterium
CGACGTGACGCCGTCGGCGGCCTATGCTGCGGCTCCCTTCTTCGCCGGCTTTCTTAGCAATCTCTGCAAAAGCATTTTTGCACGCTAATGCTTTCTCTGTTCCGGCAAGATATTCCTGATGCCACTTTTCCAGTATTTCTTCTGAAATAATGTAATCTTTTGATAAACGTTTTGCTGTTTCATAAGTTAGCACCGCCAACTTTGACCCCTCTGCCATTTTGTATAAAACTTCCCAATTAACACCTTCATAATTATAACCTGTACCATATGGTGCATAAAGTGCTTCATATACTACATGTAAAAATGTTTCTGCTGTACGATACATAAAAGCCCTCCCGTATTATCTGATTTTTATTCCAAAAAAGGAGTTCTCATAAGAACCCCTTTTTTTGCTTTATTATACAATATTTTCCTTTATTTCTCAAGTGAAGAAATCGTCTGATTCTGAATTCCATAAACACCTGGCTGTGTTAAATTATAGTTAGAAGCATTTTTAGAATCCCAGGAACCATTTCCATTATTGAAACATACTGCTGCTGTTGTATCTTCACCTAAATCGATCACATATTTCCATGCATATCCGTTGCCATCATTCGCAGCTTCCATTTTTACTCCTGGAACTGCTGTCCAACTAGCACTTCCTGCTTTATAGTGGATATATGGCTGTGACCAGCTTGAATTGTTGTAATAAATTGTAATTGTATTTGTTACCGGAACTTCTGTTGGAACCGGAGTAGCTGTTGGTGCTACTGTTACTGTAGCTTCCGGTGCCTCAGTTGGTGTAGCTGTTGGCGCTACTGTTACTGTAGCTTCCGGCGCCTCAGTTGCAGTTGGTGCTACTGTTGCTTCCGGTGTCGGTGTTGCTGTAGCTGTTGGTGCTACTGTTGCTGTCGGTTCTACTGCTGTCAAAGTATAAATAGAAGTATTTTTAATACCGTAAATTCCCGGTTTACTTAAATTATAGTTTGCGGAATTCTTAGAATCCCAAGAACCGTTTCCATTGTTAAAGCATACTGCTGCTGTTGTGTCTGCACCAAGCTCGATTACGTATTTCCAGTTGTATCCACTCTGTTCTGTACAAGCTTCCATCTTCACGCCCGGAACAGTAGTCCAGCTTCCGTTTCCTTTTTTGAAATGAATATATGCCTGTGACCAGCTTGTATTTTTATAATATACTGTGATAACATTCTGTGATTCTTTTTCTACTTCAATCACTACGTCTTCTGTAATAGTCATTGGCCAAGAAGTAACTTCTTCTCCACCACAGTAATATGTGTAATTATATCCTTCTGTTTCATAGTTATCCGGAATGTTTAATGCGCCTGTTTTATCTGCATATACTTCTACTTCTTCACCATTCAACACAAATGTAGCTTTATGTACTGCAGTTTTTGTTACGTATACAGTGATATTTCCGTTAATTTCATAAGTTCCTGCCTGAATTGCTTCCGTAACATCTACATTATTTACTTTATATGTGTATTCGTAACCTGCTTCTTCATAATCATATGGTACACTAAGCTGATTCTGAACGTCACAGTATTTCACCGTTCTAACACCATCTAAACTAAATGTAGCTTTGAAATTAGAAATACGTCCTTCGGAATCTACCTGTCCTGCATAATCCCAAAGTGTAGTATCTGTTAAATCCATATGCAATGCAGGACGTACAGAATAATCTGTATAGTCTACATTGTTTCCGCCCTTATGAACATCTCCACTATAACATACTACATTAACACGGTATGTTCCATCTCCGGAAGAACGAAGCCAGCTGTAGTTATATCCATAGTTTGTAAAAGCACCCATTGCACGACAAAATGCTGTATTCTGTGTATATCTATAGTTATCTGCTGTAAATCCATAGCTTGCATATGCACCGGAACCTACTGCTTCCTTGTATGATAACAGGAAGATTTCATCTTTTGTTACAGTTCCATCATAGTAATGATGATAACTTTCTGTATTATCTACTGTTGTAGTTAAAATTGCTTCCTGCTCTGCATCAGAAAATGCCATTGCTTTAAAGCTATAACCATCAGAATAGTCATAATCATAAGTATTAACATCACTATCATAACCATTTAAAAAACTTCTGATTGTGCTGTATTTCCATCGATTGGAATCTTTTGGCTGTCCGTTAACATAAGTAATCTTCTTTGTCGGATGAAACTGCTGATCATCTAAGCTCTTATCTGCCAAAAGAAGGGCATCTGTACCATCTTCATTTACAGAAAGCACACGCCATTTGATTGGCTCATACTGGAAATAATGATAAGTTTCAGCATCTTCTGCCCAATCATAAAAGTTTGCATCGCCACTGGTTGCATAAGTAGCATCTGCCATTTTCATACGAAGATATTTTTTTCCGCTAGGAGCTACGTAATATGCCATAGTTCCATCTTCGCCTTTTGCCGGATTATTTAAAGGTATCCATTCATTTTCGGCTATCTCATTTAACTTTTTTATTTTTGTGGTGTTTGTTATTTTGCTTTGTGGATATTCACCGAAATAAATACAATTCCACACCATTTCGTTTACGCCATCTGCGTCCACATCTTTTTCTGTTGCAGATGCAAGAGCTGAATCTGCGTTACCAGCAGCCTCTACCTTCAACACTACCCCAAGGTTCTGTGCTGCGTCCAATGGAATTCCTCCTAAAGCTCCAATAACCGACATAGCAGTCGCCAATACAACGGAGGAAAATGTTTTCATGAATTTTGTTTTCATAGATTGCTCCTTTCGTAAACTGTTTTTTCTTGTCTAATAGTATCATAAGTACTTGGATTTCTCAATTTTTCTAACAATTTTGTAATAATTTTGTTATATTTCGGGAGTGGTTAGAAGTACGCCCATGCTAGGGACAGAAACTGCCTGTGCAGGCGGAAACAACGCTCCAGTGAACTAAGTTTTAAGCCGCACTAAGTTCGTCGCTGGAGGGGCTCCTCACTAAGTGCTTGCTAAAAACTGGATTTCACTTCCGCTAAAAGCGTTTCCTGATTGCCTGCACAGGCAGTTTCTGTCCCTAGCATGGGCTGTGCTTGGCAAAGCCACATGGGGGAAATTGTAACAAATTTAGTTACTGGGATGATGGGTTGTGGCGGTTTCCGTCATTTTGGATATCATATTGCACCATTTTACTGTTCCAAATTTTTCTAGATGTTACCTAATTCAGACTTACCGGCTTCCAAGCACAGCTCATAAGTAGCACAACTTCATCCCCTGACGACAATTCAAGAGGCGTCCTTAACAAATGCAAAATCCACTGTCTACGTAGACTTAGGCGTGACCGCTCTCGGGAACGGCTTAGTCGGAGTTGACAGTTAGTTCGCATTTGTGTTGCCTCTGTCGGCAGGGGATGAAGTTGGGCTACTTATGAGCGTACTGGCAACCAGTAACTCTACTAATTCCAACACTCAAAAAGACCACCCCATCCGAGTATCCCCGGAATGAAATGGTCTTTTTGTCACCTATAAGGTACTTTATATATGAAACTTGTTCAATTTCAATTATTTATTGTAATTAACAATGTTTCCAAATTCCGGTTTCAAGGAAGCTCCACCTACTAAACCACCATCGATGTCTGGTTTAGCAAATAATTCTGCTGCATTTCCACCATTTACAGAACCGCCGTACTGAATACGGATTGCTTCTGCTGTAGCTTCATCGTAAACTTCTTTGATACATTCACGAATTGCTGCACATACTTCCTGTGCCTGATCGGATGTAGCTGTTTCACCTGTTCCGATTGCCCAGATTGGTTCGTAAGCGATAACTGCTGTCTTAGCCTGATCTGCTGTTACATTCTGGAATGCAATCTTAATCTGCATACGAATCCAGTCAATGTATACACCCTGTTTTCTCTGTGTTAAAGATTCTCCACAGCAGATGATTGGTGTAATACCATGTTCGAAAGCTTTTAATACTTTCTTGTTTACTGTTTCATCTGTTTCTGCGAAGTAATCTCTTCTTTCAGAATGTCCAAGTACTACATATTTTACGCCTGCATCTACAAGCATAGCTGGTGAAATTTCACCTGTGAAAGCACCGCTTTCTTCGAAATACATATTTTCAGCACCGATATTGATGTTGCTTCCCTTAGCTGCTTCCATAGCTGGGATAATATCAATTGCAGGTACGCAGAATACTACATCTACATCATCATTTGCAACTAATGGTTTTAATTCGTTAATTAAAGCAACTGCCTCACTTGGAGTTTTGTTCATTTTCCAGTTACCTGCAATAATTTTCTTTCTTGCCATTTTAAAATTCTCCTTACGTTGTTTCCTTTTTCTTTTTTAGATTATAATTGTTTGAAAATCCCTTTAAGGCTATGGAGATAAGACCCAAAAATTGTTGAAGCCTCTGCTGAAACAATTTTCGCTTTCAGGGGCTTATCGGAATGTTTAGCCGCCGGGATTTTCAAGGAATTATAATCTTATTTATCGTTAGCTGCAGCTACACCTGGTAATTCTTTTCCTTCTAAGAATTCAAGAGAAGCTCCACCACCTGTAGAAATGTGTGACATTTTGTCACCAAATCCTAACTGGTTAACAGCTGCTGCAGAATCTCCACCACCGATGATTGTTGTAGCGTCTGTTTCTGCTAAAGCTTTTGCTACTGCTACTGTTCCTTCTTTTAAGATTGGGTTTTCGAATACACCCATTGGTCCATTCCATACAACTGTTTTTGCAGATTTTACTGCTTCTGCGTACATAGCAGCTGTCTTTGGTCCGATATCTAAGCCCATTTTGTCTGCTGGGATTGCATCTGCATCTACTGCTTCTACAGCGATTTCAGCATCGATTGGGTTAGGGAATGCACTTGCTACAACAGCATCTACTGGAAGAAGTAATTTCTTTCCAAGTTTTTCTGCTTTTTCAATCATTTCTTTACAGTAATCTAATTTTGTATCATCTACTAAAGATGTACCGATTTCTTTTCCCTGAGCTTTTAAGAATGTGAATGCCATACCACCACCGATGATTAATGTATCACATTTTTCTAATAAGTTAGAGATAACATTTAATTTATCTGCAACCTTTGCTCCACCAAGAATAGAAACAAATGGACGAACCGGTGTTTCCACTGCATTTCCTAAGAAATCGATTTCTTTCTGCATTAAGTAACCAACTACAGCAGTATCAACTAAGCTTGCAACACCAACGTTAGAACAGTGTGCTCTATGAGCTGTACCAAATGCATCGTTTACGAATACATCACAGATAGAAGCTAAATCTTTGCTGAATGCTTCACCATTCTTTGTTTCTTCTGCACGGAAACGTGTGTTTTCAAGAAGGATTACTTCTCCATCTTTCATAGCTTCTACAGCAGCTCTTGCATTTTCGCCTACTACTTCTAAATCTGCTGCAAATTTTACTTCCTGTCCAAGTAATTCAGATAAACGAGCTGCTACTGGAGCAAGTGTTTTTGTCTGCTTGTCTTCTTCTGTTTTAACTTTTCCTAAGTGAGAACAAAGAATGATTTTTCCGCCATCAGCGATTAACTTTTTGATTGTTGGAAGTGCTGCTACAAGACGGTTTTCGTCTGTGATCTTTCCATCTTTTAATGGTACATTGAAGTCACATCTTACTAATACTTTTTTTCCTGCTACGTTGATATCATCAACTGATTTTTTATTTAATCCCATTGATTAAACCTCCTGATTATTATTTTTATCCTAGTAAAACAAAAGGTCCGGTCCACATAGACCGGACCTTACATGTCCTATTAAATCGTGGTAATTACTTACCCCGTAAATTAAGCTAATTCAGAGAAGTACTTAATTGTACGAACCATCTGGCTTGTGTAGCTGTTTTCATTGTCATACCATGAAACAACCTGAACTTCATATAAATCATCAGCAACTTTAGATACCATTGTCTGTGTTGCATCGAATAAAGAACCAAATCTCATTCCTACGATATCGCTAGATACGATTTCGTCTTCGTTGTATCCGAAAGATTCGTTAGCTGCTGCTTTCATAGCTGC
>CAYVCL010000008.1:0-55256 GCA_964450185.1 uncultured Lachnospiraceae bacterium
TTAAAATCCTGCGGGACTTATACTCCCGTACCGGTTCGATTCCGGTCGCCGGCATGATTATGAAAAGGCTCAACCTTTGAATGAAGGTTGAGCCTTTTATCATTCTACCTAATCCCCACCCGGACCATCTTTTCTCGGTCTGCTGGACTCCGGCAAAGGTTCCACAGAATCACAATCCTGAGGTAAATCTACGTCAGGAATATTTCCGTCATCGTATTCGTTCTTAAAAGCGTTAGAGGTTTCGTTGTTTTTGGTCATGTGTATTTCTCCTTTCGGAGTTAGTATTTTCCGTATTCTTGAAAATATGCATCTTGACATTTCTACAAATACCCCTCAAAATATTTATTAGATAAATTATAAGCGGAAAGGGAGAGAGTTTATGAAATTTTTTATCGATACAGCTAATGTAGAAAGTATTAAGAAGGCAAATGACATGGGAGTTATTTGTGGGGTAACAACAAATCCATCTTTGATAGCAAAAGAAGGAAGAGATTTTGTAGAGGTTATTAAAGAAATCGCTTCTATTGTAGACGGACCAATCAGTGGGGAAGTAAAAGCTACTACAGTCGATGCAGAGGGAATGATTAAAGAAGGCCGTGAAATTGCAGCTATTCATCCAAATATGGTAGTAAAAATTCCTATGACTGTTGACGGATTAAAAGCAGTAAAGGTATTGAATGCAGAAGGAATCAAGACAAACGTAACACTTATTTTCTCAGCAAATCAGGCATTGCTTGCAGCAAGAGCCGGAGCAACTTATGTTTCTCCATTCTTAGGAAGACTGGATGACATTTCCCATCCGGGAATTGATTTGATTCGTACGATTGCAGATATCTTCCAGATGTACGGATTGGATACAGAAATTATTGCTGCCAGCGTTCGTAACCCTATTCATGTGACAGACTGTGCATTGGCAGGAGCGGACATCGCTACAGTACCATATTCCGTAATTGAACAGATGACAAAACATCCATTGACAGATCAGGGGATTGAAAAATTCCAGGCAGATTATCGTGCGGTGTTTGGGGAATAAATACATAATAGAAAGTAGATTTTAGGAGCGTATCGCCAGATTATGGCGGTACGCTTTTGAAATTGTGACAAAAGTCATACGATTCAGTGACAAAAGGCATCTTGATTTCGCAAAAAGAAATAGCTAGTATATAATAACAATAAATTTGTGTTAAAAGAAGGGGAGAAAGTGTGAGAAGAAAGATTTTAAATGCATGTGTATTAATAATGATGGGGGTATTGCTTTCAAGTTGTGGTGGTAGTTATCTGAGTGAGTATGATGTTGGCGTAATATATACTACAGAGTATAACGACAAAACAAAGATTACTTTTCTTGATGAGAAGTTGGAAGAAGTAAACAGTTTGTCGTATAGTTTTTCAAATATGTCGTACGACGGATTTACGAATTCTCAAGTGGTGGGGGATGAATTGTATTTACTACCGAAAGGAAAAACCAAAAAGTTAGATTATGGAAAAGTGATTTCGTTTAATCTATGTAATGGAAAGATAAAAGAATATGACTTTGGAAGAACGAATATCACTGATTTCTATTGCAATTTAGATGGCATTTGCGTATCCAGTAATTTGAATGGGAAAAATTATATTGATGTATATGATTTCAAAACAGAAGAAATTCAGACAATAGAATTGGATAATGTCATAGTTGCTTGTCCTGTGAAGGTGGAAAAAAGAATATTTGGAATAATGAGTGGATTAGAATTTGAACATTATCTTTTATGTGAGTTCAATCTGGAAAAGGGTACCTATGAAATATTGTATGAAATAGAAGGGGAACCGTGTTTCATAGAAAATTACCAGGAAAAGCTTTATTTTTGTGAACAAGATATATTATATGAATATAATATTGAAAGTAAAGAACTGAATCAGACGAAACTTCCACATACGGATGCATATAATTTAAATCCTTCAGGAGATATTTTATATATAGGTTATACAGATATATTTAACGGAACTAAAAGCCATGTAGATATTATGCGCTTGCCGGATAAAAAAATCACGAAAAGTTTAGAATACAATGGAATTATTTTGCAAATGGAAATATCGAAGGATAACAAATTGTATATTTTAGATTACGATAAATTGAACGTTTATGATATTTCTGCGGAAAAAGGGACATTGCTCAGTGCTACAGAATTGTCAGCAAAGGGTTCCTATTACCTAGGCGGCTTTTATTTGAATGAAGATAAAACAAAATGAATTAGAAAAAAAGGGCATCCAACCTCAAAAGAGATTGAATGCCCTCCAACATTACACATACTTTCCCATAATCTCCAGCAACTCACTCTTCCCGCGAACGCCCTCTAACCGTTCTACACATTCCCCGTCCTTAAAAATAAGCATAGTAGGAACCACCCGCACAGAAAATTTCAGTGCCAGATCCATCTCCTCATCCACACATACCTTGCCAATCTGAAAATCCGAATTTTCTTCCGAAATTTCCTCCAAAATAGGCGCCAGCATTTTGCATGGTCCACAAGTTTGAGAATAAAAGTCCACCAAAATCGGTGTCTTAGAATCTACTACAGTTTCTTGAAAATTTGAACTTGTTATTGTCTTCGTCATAATGATACCTCCATGATTTTAGTGTTTGCATATTTGCGTAAATTAATGATAGAAATTCCGAGGGAATTTGTGTACAATGAAATGGGTGACGATTCGGTGGGGGATTGGTTGACAGTACGCTCATAAGTGGTACAAATGTTTCTTGGAAAGGCAGAGCCAACGCGAATGCGAACTAACTGTCAACTGCGACTAAGACGTTCCGGAAAGCCGTCACGCCTAAGTCTTCGTAGACAGTGGATTTCGCATTCCCTAAGAACGCCTCTTGAATCGCCTTTCCAAGAAACATTTGTACCACTTATGAGCTGTGCTTCGAAGCAAATCCCCACAGAATTGTTACAATTTCACTCCGGAAGATGTGAAAGTCCCAGATAATGTAGATTGTATCATTAGTGTGAAACTATTTCAAATATGTAACAATTCAATTTTTGACCTTTCCATGCACAGCATGGGCGTCCTGGAAGCCAAAAATTCGTATTTTTACACTACCATAATTATATATTGAAGTAAAGCAAGAAAGGAAAAGTAATGGAAGAAAGTATACAGGAAAAGAAACGCTTCGCCGTTTTAATTGATTCGGACAATATTAGTCCAAAGTATGCAGGGGTTATTTTTAATGAGTTAAATGAATATGGTCAGGCGACTTATCGTAGGATTTATGGGAATTGGTCTAAGGGGAATGGGTGGAATGAAAAGATTTTGCTGGAAAATTCCATTATGCCAATACAGCAGTTTTCTTATACTACCGGGAAAAATTCTACGGATATGGCGATGGTGATTGACGCCATGGACATTTTGTATAGTGGAAAGGTGGATGGATTCTGTCTGGTAACCAGCGACAGCGATTTTACAAGGCTTGCCATGCGCTTGAGAGAAGAAAAAATGCATGTGATTGGTATGGGGGATTCTAAGGCGCCTACTTCTTTAACGAAATCCTGCAACAAATTTATATATCTTGATTTGATTTCAGAACATAATGAAAATGAAGAAAAATCCAGTCAGGAAATGAAAAAGAGTACACAAAAGAAGAAGACAGACCAAGAAAAGAATAGTAAAACATTATCTCAGACAAACAAAGAGAAAACAGATATGGCCGCTGTGAAAGAGCAGGAGGCTGAAGAAGGCGTAACCAAGATAAAAGATATCGAGGATGCGATCAATAACATGATTGCTAACAGCAATGAAGAAAATGTGGAATTAGGTGTTGTGGGAAGACGCCTTGGTGAATTATTTTCTGATTTTGATGTGCGAAATTACGGTTATACCAAGCTTAGTATTTTTGTCAGCGACGGATTGAAGAATTATAAGTTAAAACAGGAAGGCAATCGTGTTTTAGTCAGTAAAAATGATTTCCCTGCAAAAGAGGAAATTGAAAAAGAGATTATTGTGTTATTAGAGCAAAATGGAGGAAAAATAGATAATTTATCCATCGTACACGGTGAATTAAAGAAAATACATCCGAATTTTGATATCAAAGATTATGGATATGGCAAATTTTCTAACTTTATTCGAAGAATGGGAAGTATTAAGGTGGTAGGAAATACCATAGCCCTTGTTGGTAGCGGACAGAAGAAATCAGGACGTTAAAAACCAGGTACAAAGATGATACGAAAAAAGGAATATGACATGTGAAAAGTCACATAAAAATTACATATCAAATTGTTAAAATGAACGATTTTACGAAACCAGAGGAAATATTTCTCTGGTTTCATTGACATTTTGAACAAAAAACGATAGAATTATTACTAAAATATTAAATTTAGGTTAACTAAACTTAAATGCCTATAACATGACTTAGGAGGAAAGAGATGAACAAACGATGGAAGAAAATTGTGTCATCTATGTTAGCAGTAATCATTACTGTTTTGTCTGTATTTAGCTTTTCAGATGGACAGCAGGTGTTTGCGGCAGATAACACAGTTACCATTCATTTTAAAAGCGAGTGGGATGGAGCAAATATCTTCTACTGGAATCAAGGTGGAAAATATAATAATCCGGTAAAATGGCCGGGTATTTCCATGGAAGAAGAGGAAAATGAGTGGTATACTTATACCTTCGAAAACACGAATAGTGTAGATTTCATGTTTAATTATGAAGGAAAGCAGACTACATATTATACAAAGACATCCGGCGAATATTGGCTGGAAGATAATCAGTGGTACAACCATAAACCGGTAGAAGATGAAATTACACCAACTTCTACTCCAGTGCCGACAAAGGCATCGGAAACAACACCAGTGGTGACAGAAGCACCGGTTGTAACAGGAATAGATGATATTCCTGTGCTTACACAGAAACCGGAAATACCAACACCGGTAATTACAGAAAATCCGGAAGTTACACCGGAACCAACAGCAACACCAGAACCAACAGCAACGCCAGGACCGACATCAACACCGGGACCAACAGCAACACCAAGACCACAGGTAAAAGGAAAGATTGTTGTCCATGTTAGTGGTAAAAATACAATTTATTACTGGGATAAAGTGAATGGTCAGGATGTGGTTAAATCGGATGCATGGCCGGGAACATTGATGGAAGATGAAGGTAATGGATGGTATACATATACTATTGAAGATACAACCGGCACAAATGTAATTTTTAGCAATGCAGGAGGCGGTCAGACAAAAGACTTGGTTGCAGAAGAAGGTGAGTGGTGGTTTAAGGGTGGAAAATGGTATGATTATGATTTATCACTAGTTACACCAACACCAAAGCCAACTAAAAAACCAACAACAACACCGGGACCAACAGCAACGCCGGTACCATATGACAGAACAGACTTCAGAGATGATACTATTTACTTTGTAATGACAACAAGATTTTACGATGGTGACCCATCTAATAATGTTCATTGTTGGGATGATGAGAAGGCAGGAAATACCGATGACGATCCAGCATGGAGAGGTGACTTCAAGGGATTAATTGAGCAGTTAGATTATATTAAAGCATTAGGATTTACTGCTATTTGGATTACTCCTGTTGTAGAAAACACCAGTGGATATGATTACCATGGATATCATGCAAGTGATTTCAGCAAGGTAGATTCCAGATATGAATCTGAAGATTGTACTTATCAGGATTTAATTAATGCATGTCATGAAAAGGGTATGAAGATTATTCAGGACGTTGTTCTTAATCATACAGGTAACTTTGGAGAAGCGAACCTGATGCCAATGTTTACAAAAGAAGGAGATCAGTCTACTGCAGATTGTCTTCAGGTAAGAGAAGATTCTGAATTGCCGGAAGATTATGATGAACTTGATCCGGATGCACAGTATGCTGCAAGACTTGCGTTGATGAAAAACACAGATGGTGAAAATCATGATACACAAAACCTGTATCATCACTATGCAAACTTTGGCTGGGATGAATATAATTCACAATTGGCACAGATTGCAGGTGACTGTGTGGACTTAAATACAGAAAACCCGCTGGTATATAACTACTTAATTGATTGTTATACACAATACATCAATATGGGTGTAGATGGTTTCCGTGTGGATACCACAAAACATATTTCAAGATTGACATTTAATGAAACATTTAATGAAGCATTCAAGGAAGCTGGTGGAGAAAACTTCTTTATGTTCGGCGAAGTTTGTGCTCGTGCCAGAGAGGTATGGTATAGAAATACACCAGCGTTATCAACTCCGTTCTATACATGGAAAGAAACAAAAGACTATGGATGGAGCGATGACCCGGCAGATGTAGGAGAAACTACAGGTGACGGTGGTAAGGATGAAGTTTTATCAGGTAACGTTTTATTGACCCAGCAGCACTATAATGATAATGGTAAAGGTACAGAATCTTTACAGCCAACCAGTGATAATGCGTTTTTGGATGGAAATAATTATCATGAACCGGATTACAGTCAGAAATCAGGTTTGGACGTAATTGACTTCCCAATGCACTGGAACTTTAAACAGGCAAGTGATGCATTTAACGTTGCGGTAGGTGGTGACCAGTATTACAATGATGCAACATGGAATGTAACTTATGTGGATTCTCATGACTATGCACCAGACGGGGCACCGGAAAGCAAAAGATTTGATCAGTCAGAAGATACATGGGCAGAAAACTTAAACTTAATGTTTACTTTTAGAGGTATTCCATGTATTTACTATGGAAGTGAAGTGCAATTCCAGAAGGGTAAACCTATCGATGTGGGACCAAATGCACCATTAGCTGAAACAGGACGTGCATATTTTGGTGATTACTTAGAAGGTGAACTGACAACTACAGACTTTGGTGAATATACAGCCAGTGGTACGATTGCAGATACATTAAATCATCCATTAGCATTACATATTCAGAGATTGAACAAAATCAGAGCAGCAATTCCAGCACTGAGAAAAGGTCAGTACTCAACAGAAGGCATCGAAGGCGGTATGGCATTCAAACGTCGTTATACCAATGTGGAAGAAGGCGTAGACAGCTTTGTATGTGTGGCTATCACAGATGAAGCAACCTTTACAGGTATTCCAAATGGACATTATGTAGATGCAATTACAGGAGATGAAAAGACTGTAACAAATGGAACACTTACCATTGAAGCAACAGGTAAGGGTAACATGAGAGTATATGTATTAGATACTGATTTAACAAAAGCACCGGGTAAAGTTGGTGTGGATGGAAAATATTTGCAGTAATCGGGTAAGGAGAAGAACGGAAGAAGAAGCTATGAAAAGAAATTGGAAGCGAGTTGTTTCGCTTATCCTTGTGCTTGCTATGATGGTCTTGTCAGTAACGGACATTTTTGGCACAGGAAAAGTGTATGCAGCAGAAAATAATCGTGTTACCGTTCATTTTAAAAGCGAATGGGGTGGTGCAAATATCTTTTATTGGAATACCGGGGGAGGGTATAACAATCCGGTAAAATGGCCGGGGAATGCCATGACGTCAGAAGGTGACGGATGGTATTGTTATACCTTTGAAAATACCGAAAAAGTGGATTTTATGTTTCATTATGGTAAAAAGCAAACCACCCATTATAGAAAAAGCAGTGGTGAGTATTGGCTGGTAAATAATCAGTGGTATACTCAGAAGCCGGCGGACGATGAAATTACACCGTATCCGACTGCAACGGTTAAGCCGACGAAAGGGGCAACAGCAACACCAACACCATATCCGACCGTGACATTGCAGCCAACCAGAGCAGTGACACCAACATCTGCACCGCAGGTGACAATTCCGGAATCAGAGAAAACGATTACGATTCATTATCGTGGCGAAGAACAGAAGGTTAATTTGTACTATTGGAACGTAAACTATGGAATAAATACACCGGTAGAGTGGCCGGGAGTTGAAATGAATTCCAAAGGAAACCAGTGGTTTGAATATACCATTTCCAATGCAGAAGCAGCCAATCTGCTATTTGTGACAGAAGCAGGAGAAACAAAAGAACAATTTGTATTCGATGGTGAATGGTGGTATGTAAATGGAGAAATCTTGGATTACAATCCGTATGGTGAGAAACCGGTAGAACCAACAGCAACAGTGACACAGGTTGCTTATCCGACAATAACATTAGCACCGACAAGCACAGTGCAGCCTTCCCTTTTGCCTACTGTGCCGTCCGAGCCGACTGAGGCACCGTCGGTAACGGAAATACTAGAACCAACTATAACAGTAACGACGGAACCAACGAAAGAACCGACAGCAACACCGAAACCGCCGGTAACAGGAAAAATTATTGTACATTTTTACAGTACTTCTGCAAGTATGAATATTCATTATTGGAGTGCAACCGGTGCTACGACTTCACAGACGAGTTGGCCGGGGGTTGCAATGACACCGGAAGGCAATAACTGGTATGTATATACCATAGAAGGGGCAACAAGTGCTAATATGCTTTTTACTTGCGGTGAAAACAAAGAAACAGGCGATTTGGAGGGTGTGAAAGAAGGAGAACATTGGTATAAGGATGGTAAGTGGTCCGATATAGACCCAAGCGGTCCAACGCCGACACCGGGTCCGACGAATACACCAAGACCGACGTCAACACCAAAACCAACCAGAGATCCAAGCATTCCGACACCGACACCGATACCAAGAGATGCGGAATGGGATTTCAGAGATGAAACCATCTATTTTGTAATGACAGCAAGATTTTACGATGGAGATTCCACAAACAATTTCCATTGCGACCATGATGCAGAGGTTGGAAATAGTGATGCAGACCCGGCATGGCGTGGAGATTTTAAGGGATTGATTGAAAAATTAGATTATATTAAAGCGTTAGGATTTACAGCTATTTGGATTACACCGGTTGTAGAAAATGCTTCCGGCTATGATTTCCATGGCTATCATGCAATTAACTTTAATAAAGTAGACCCTCGTTTGGAATCCGATGGTGCGACTTATGAGGATTTGATTAATGCCTGTCATGAAAAAGGTATGAAGATTATTCAGGACGTAGTATTACAGCATACAAGTAATGCCGGAGAAGAAGGGCTTTTCCCAATGATGGACAGAAGCTATACCTTAGATCAGGGAGTAGCCGGAAATTCCTATACGATGACACCGAAAGACAGTGCAAAGGCTGACTTGAACCGTTGGATGAATATTGTAAGTAAGGGTGCATTCTCGGATTATGATGCAGCATTAGCGAATACACAGCAGGGAGCTACATGGCAGTACAATTCAAGAGATCAGTGGATGAAGGAAGCAGATACTACTTATCGTCAAAAGGTAGATATTGGTTGGGAAGATTTTACCGTTACGACAGGACAATTTGCCGGTGACTGTATGGAACTCAATACTGAAATGCCGCAAGTGTACAATTACCTTACAGAAGCGTACTCTAATTATATCAATATGGGAGTTGATGCTTTCCGTATTGACACGGTAAAACATATTTCGAGATTAACTATGAATACGGTATTCATTCCGGAGTTTGCAAAGGCAGCATCGGAAAGTGGAAATGATAAGTTCTTTATGTTTGCGGAAGTAGCGTGCCGAACAAATGAATTTGTAAATCATAATAACGCTTGTGTATCACCATTCTATTATACATGGAAGTCAGACAAAACATATGCATGGAATCATGATTCCGTGGACGGAAAAGATAATTTAGAGCTTTGTAAAGAAGAATACAATGACGGTCACCCAAATACCGGAACAGCAAATCAGCCGACATCGGATAATGTGTTCTTGAAGGGCAATGATTACCATACACCGGATTACAGCCAAAGCTCCGGAATGGGTGTTATCGATTATGCTATGCATTTTAATTTCCAGACAGCAAGCAAAGCCTTCAGTGCAGCAAAACAAGAAGATTCCTACATGAATGATTCTTCTTATAATGTAGTATACGTAGATTCTCATGATTACGGTCCGGGTATTGACGGACAAAACAGTAATGATGGAAACGATATCTGGAGATATAACGGTGGAACCAATGCATGGGCAGAAAACTTATCGCTGATGTTCACCTTTAGAGGAATTCCATGTCTTTACTATGGAAGTGAAGTAGAATTTAAGGCAGGATTAAGAATTGATAATTATTCAGAACCGTTAGAAAATACAGGACGTGCTTATTATGGAGATTACTTAGAAGGTTCCGTTTCCACTACAGATTTTAGTGAGTACACAGCGAGTGGTACGGTAGCAGATACCTTAAACAAACCATTAGCAAAGCATTTGCAGAGATTAAATAAAATCCGAGCAGCGATTCCGGCACTGAGAAAAGGTCAGTATTCTACAGAAGGTGTAAGTGGAAATATGGCATATAAACGTCGCTACACCAGTGATATCACAGACAGCTTTGTATGTGTGGCAGTTTCAGAAGGAGCTACCTTTACAGGTATTCCGAACGGAACTTATGTGGATGCTGTAACAGGTGATACAAAAACCGTTTCTGACGGAACTTTGAATATCAGCCTTTCCGGTCAGGGTAACTTAAGAGTGTATGTATTAGATACTGAAAAGACACCGGCACCGGGACAGGTGGGAGCAGAGATTGCGGATCCATTCTTAAAGTAAAATGTTGGCGGAAAGTAAAACGAATTTGAAAGGAGTTTACTATGAAATACAAGAAAGTACTATGCGGAATGCTTGCAGTAGTTATGGCGGCAGGTTCATTTGCGGGAGGAATTTCTGTAAATGCAACAGAAACAGTCGAGTACAGTGAAACAGCAGAAATAAATGCAGCAGAATCAGATTTTGAATTTGATTCTGCCACTAAAACAATTACAAAATATGTGGGTACAGAACAAAATGTTGTGATACCATCATCGATTGGTGGTGTTGCAGTAAAAACCATCGGTACAGACAGCTTTGCAAGTAACGAAACAATCACTTCCGTAGAAATCCCTCAGGGAGTAACTTCGATAGAAGAAGAAGCTTTCTTAAACTGTCCGAATTTAAAAACAGTAGTGATTCCAAAAGGTGTGGAAAGCCTTGGACAGTTGGCATTCTTTATGTGTGAAAAACTGGAAAAAGTTACCATGGGAAGTGGAATTGCAGCGATTGAACTGAATACATTTTATGGTTGCTCCAGTTTGAAAAGTATTGAATTGCCGGATGGAGTAACCAAAATTGACAGCCATGCATTTATGGGCTGTACGGGATTGGCACAAATCAGTATTCCGTCTTCTGTAACGAATATGGAAGAAGAAATTTTTGATAAAGACACAGAGGCCACGATTATTTGCGAAGAAGGTAGCAAAGCTTATGAATACGCTTGTGCTAATGGAATGAAGAAGAACGTGAAAGAGAATATAGAAGCACAGCCAACCCAGACACCGGAACAGAAGAAAGAAACATACAAAATCACTTATGTTTTGAACAGAGGAAAAATAAGCGGAATCCGTGTGGAAGCATACGATGGAACTATCAATGTAAAGCTTCCGCAAGCGGTAAGAGAGAAATATCTGTTTAAAGGATGGTATGCAGAAAGCTCCTTCAAGACAAAAGTAACTGCAATCAAGAAAGGAACTACAGGAAATAAGATTTTCTATGCAAAATGGGAAAAAGTAAAGGCACCATCGAAACCAACCATTTCCAAGGTTCAGAACAAAAATGCAAAAAAGATGACGGTTAAGCTGAAAAAGAAAGTCAGTGGAGTAGCAGGCTATGAAATGGTATATGCAACAGATAAGAAGTTTAAGAAGAATAAGAAAACAGTAAGATTCACAGGAACTTCCAAAACCGTTGGGAAACTGAAAAAAGGAAAAACATATTATGTTAAGGTGAGAGCGTATAAGTTAGATTCCACCAACAGCAGAATCTATGGTAACTATAGTTCTGTGAAAAAAGTGACAATTAAAAAATAAGAATGAAAAGCTTCCGGAGCGGTGTAGAAACAGTTCCGGAAGCTTTTTTGGTTTAAAAAAGGCATGTTGCAGTAATAGTGCGTGAAATTTGTGTAAAAAACTTGTAATAATTCACAAAAAAGACACAGATAATATGTAAAAAACGATGATTATAACGTAAACAGCAAGGAAAAAATGTGCGAGTTGTTGACATTTTGTAAAAAGAATGATACTATTCATTACAAAAGTATTAAAAATTTATAAAACGAAGGAGGAGAAACAATGAAAACTAAAGCGAAGAAAATACTGGCAATGATGTTAGCAGTAACGCTTGTTGTGACAAATTTGATTTCCGCACCAATTTCCGCAGAGGCGGCGGTTAAAACAACATCAGTCAAATTAAATGTCACAAAAAAGACATTGTATGTGGGAGAAAAATGCACACTGAAGGTTACATCAGTGAAACCTTCCAAGGCATCAAGGGCAGTTACATGGAAATCTTCGAATAAAAAAGTGGCAACTGTTAATAGTAAAGGAAAGGTAACTGCGAAAAAAGCAGGAACTGTAAAGATTACGGCAACCAGTAAGAATAACAAAAAAGCGAAAGCTGTTTGTAAGATTACGGTTCGCAGCAAAACAAAAAGTCTTACTTTAAACAGTACGAAGAAGAATATGACTGTAGGTGAAGAATTTTTACTAAAGGTTAAAAAAGTAGCTCCATCAGATGCTTCGAAAGCAGTTACATGGAAGTCTTCAAACACTAATGTAGCAACCGTAGACAGTGACGGATGGGTGGTTGCTCAAAACAGTGGAACTACAAAGATTACAGCAACCAGTAAAAACAACAAAAAAGTCAAAGCAACCTGCGTGGTGTATGTTGAAAATACAGAAGAAACGAACGTAACACCAACACCGAAGGCAACTGCAACACCGAAGGCAACTGCAACACCGAAGCCGACGGCAACACCGAAGGCAACAGAAACACCGAAGGCAACCGCAACACCGAAGCCGACAGAAACACCGAAGGCAACAGAAACACCGAAGGCAACTGCAACACCGATACCGACTTCGGAACCTTTGCAGCCAACAAAAGCGGTAGCACCAACCGATGCACCTGAGGTGACAATTGCACCTTCTGATGAGTCAATTACAATCCATTATAAAGGCGAACAGCAGAAGGTAAGTCTGTTCTATTATAATGTAAATTACGGAATCAATACGCCAGTGAGTTATCCGGGTGTTGAGATGATTTCCAAAGGAAATAACTGGTTTGAATATACAATTCCAAACGCAGAAGCTGCAAATATAATTTTTGTAACCGAAGCAGGAGAAACAAAAGAAGTATTTGTATTAGATGGCGAATGGTGGTATGTAGACGGTGAAATCATGGATTACAATCCATATGGTGATGAACCTGTAATAACAACAGCACCAGTAACTGAAACTCCAGAACCAACAGTTACATTGGCACCGGTTGTAACAGATACACCAGTTGTAACAGCTACACCAAGTATTACAGATGCACCTATTTTACCAACAGAACCTGCAGCTACTGTTGCACCAACCGCAACACCGGAACCAACAGCAACATTGACACCGACAGCAACACCAAAGCCGGCAGTAAAAGGAAAAATTATTGTACATTTCTATAGTACTTCAGCAAGCATGAACATCCATTATTGGGATGCAGTTGGCGCAGCAACCAAGGAAACAAACTGGCCTGGAGTGTCAATGACTTCTGAAGGAAATAACTGGTACACATATACAATCGAAGGTGCAACCAGTGCAAGTATGTTATTTAACTGTAACTCAAATAAAGAAACAGCTGATTTAACAGGTGTGAAAGAAGGTGAACACTGGTATAAGGATGGTAAATGGTCAGATATGGACCCAAGTGGCCCAACACCAACACCGGGACCTACAAATACACCAAGACCTACAAGTACACCAAGACCTACAAGAGATCCAAATCTCCCAACACCAACACCAGTACCAAGAGATGCTGATTGGGACTTTAGAGATGAAACAATTTATTTCTTAATGACTACAAGATTCTATGATGGTGATCCATCTAACAATGAACAGTGTCAGGAAGAAATTAACAAAGGATATGACCCAAGCGATCCGGCATGGCGTGGAGATTTCAAGGGATTAATTGAAAAACTTGACTATATTAAAGCATTAGGATTTACAGCAATCTGGATTACACCAGTTGTAGAAAATGACAGTGGATTAGATTATCATGGTTACCATGCATATGACTTTAGTAAGATAGACAGCAGATATGAATCCGATGGAGTAACTTACCAAGACTTGATTGATGCATGTCATGAAAAAGGCATGAAGATTATCCAGGACGTAGTATTTAACCATACATGTAACTGGGGAGAAAGAAATCTGTTACAGATAACAAACCCTGTATATGCTGGTGGACGTAGTGATATGACTACAGCAAATGGTATTAAAGATGACCCTGAGAGCATTTATCACCATAAAGGTTTCTGTGGTGGTGGTGACTGGGACAACTACAATGTTCAGGTTATGACATTAGCAGATGACTGTTTTGACTTGGAAACAGAAAATCCAAAAGTATATAATTATTTAATTGATTGTTATACAGATTACATTGATATGGGAGTAGATGCTTTCCGTGTGGATACTGTAAAACATATGTCAAGATTGACACTGAATGCGAGAATTTTACCGGCTATGATGGAAGCTGGTGGAGAAGACTTCTACATGTTTGGTGAAGTATGTACCAAAGGTTCTAACGTATGGTATCGTGACCAGCCGGGTATTTCTACATGCTTCTATACATGGGATAATGATGCTAGCTGGATTAGCAAATGGAGTGATACAGACTTAGCTACAAATGAAAGCTTAGTAGAACAGCATTACAATGCACAGAATATGAGTGACCAGCCAACAAGTGATAATGCATTCTTAAAAGGCAATGAATATCATACACCAGATTACAGTGAAAAATCTGATATGAACGTAATTGACTTCCAGATGCATTGGGATTTCATTAATGCTAATAAAGCATTTAATACTGCAAAGGGTGAAGATGCATACTTTAACGATTCCACATGGAATGTAGTATATGTAGATTCTCATGACTATGCACCGGATGAACAGCAGACAATCCGTTACAACCAGGGAACAGATGCATGGGCAGAAAACTTAAGCCTTATGTTTACGTTCAGAGGTATTCCTTGTATTTATTACGGAAGTGAAGTAGAATTCCAGGCAGGTAAACCAATTGATAAAGGAAATGCAGCACCACTTTCAGAAACAGGTCGTGCATATTACGGTGATTACATTGAAGGTAGTGTAACAGCATCAGACTTTAGTGAATACACAGCATCTGGAACTGTAGCAGATACTTTAAATCAGCCATTAGCAAAACATCTTCAGAGATTGAACAAGATCAGAGCAGCTGTTCCGGCACTTAGAAAAGGACAGTATTCAACTGAAAACGTTAATGGTAGCATGGCGTTCAAACGTCGTTACACAAGCGATACAGTAGATAGCTTTGTATGTGTAACTGTTACAGATGGAGCAACATTTACAGGACTTCCAGGAGGAACCTACACAGATGTTGTTACCGGAGATGTACAGACAATTCCAGAAGGTGGAACACTTACAATCGCAGCACCTGGAAAAGGTAACTTAAGAGCTTATGTATTAGATACAGCCTTAACAGCAGCACCTGGACAGGTAGGCGCTGAAATTAACAGTCCATATTTAAAATAAAATATAGTATTTTGTCAAAAGAAGGAATGGGATCTAAAATCCCATTCCTTTGTTTTTAGTAAAAAGGTACCTGTCGAATGTTCTTTGGGTTCATTGACATTTTATGGATGTAAAAGCTTGAAGAGTATTCAATTACCAGACAGTGTAACAAAGATTGGAAATTATGCATTTATGGGATGTTCTTCTTTGGCAAAGATGGCAATTCCTGCAAGTACATCTACTATTGGAACTGGTGCGTTTCAGGATTGTACCGGATTAAGAGAAATCACTATTCCGGCTGCGGTAACTGTAATTGAAGGGGACGCTTTCGACAGAGATGCCAATATGAAGATTACCTGTGAAGAAGGAAGTAAGGCATACGAATATGCTCATGCTTATGGTTTTAAGAACAATATCGATGGAGAGGAAGAACCAACAGCAACAGCAACACCGGCAGGCAATAAGAAGACAACCTATACAATCAGTTATGTCTTAAAGGGCGGAAAAATAAGCGGAACCAAGGTAAAATCTTACGATGGTACAATTAATGTTAAACTTCCAAATGCCACAAAAAAAGGTTACCTATTTAAAGGATGGTATGCAGAAAGCTCTTATAAGACAAAAGTAACTGCAATTAAAAAGGGGACAACAGGAAATAAGACTTTCTATGCAAAATGGGAAAAAGTAAAGAAACCGTCCAAACCGGCTATTTCTAAATTAAATAATGCGAAATCAAAACAGATGAGCATTAAATTGAAGAAAAAAGTAAGCGGAGCCAAAGGCTACGAGATGGTATACGCAACAGACAAGAAGTTTAAGAAAAATAAGAAAACAGTAAGATTTACAGGAACGTCCAAAACAATTAAGAAATTGAAAACAGGAAAGACTTACTATGTGAAAGTAAGAGCTTACAAACTAGATTCTGCAAATCAAAGAGTATATGGAAGCTACAGTTCTGTAAAGAAAGTAACGATTAAGAAATAAAAACTAGAAATAATAAGGAGAGAAGCAATGAAGTTCAAATGGAAAAAAATTGTGTCTGCGTTGCTTATAGTTGTATTTACAGTACTTTCTGTCAGTGATTACACTGGTGGAAGTAATGTAATTGCAGCAGAAAGCAATTCAGTGACCGTCCATTTTAAATGTGAAGGGGATGGTGCAAATATTTTTTACTGGAACCAGAATGCCGGATATAATAATCCGGTAAAATGGCCGGGTGCTGTTATGACAGCAGAAGGCGACGGATGGTATAGCCATACTTTTGAGAATACAAAAAAAGTAACTTTTATGTTCCAGTATGGAAAGAAACAGACCAGCCACTTTACAAAAGAAAACGGTGAATACTGGTATGTAAGTGATACATGGTACAATCACAAACCGATTGAATCAGAAATCACACCAACACCAACAGCGAAACCAACAGCAACACCAAAGCCAACGGCGACTGCGAAACCGACAACAACACCAAAGCCAACAGAAGCTTTGATGCCAACAAGAGCGGTGACACCAACAGCAGCACCACAGGTAACAGTTGCACCATCAGATAAGTCCATCAGACTCCATTACCGTGGCGAACAGCAGAACGTAAGTCTGTTCTATTGGAATGTAAACTATGGAACAAATACACCGGTAGCATGGCCAGGTACCAAAATGATTTCTAAGGGAAGTAACTGGTTTGAATACACCATTCCAAACGCGGAATCTGCTAATGTGATTTTTGTAACAGAAGCAGGAGAAACAGAGGAACTGTTTGTGTTAGATGGAGAATGGTGGTATATAGACGGTGAAATCATGGATTACAATCCGTATGGTGATGAACCTGTAATAACAACAGTACCAGTAACTGGGGCTCCAAAGCCAACAGTTACATTGGCACCAGCTGTAACAGATACACCAGTTGTAACAGCAACACCAAGTATTACAGTCGCACCTATTTTACCAACAGAACCTGCTGCTACCGTTGCACCAACAGCAACACTGGAACCGACAGCAACACCAAAGCCGGCAGTAAAAGGAAAAATTATTGTACATTTCTATAGTACTTCAGCAAGCATGAACATCCATTATTGGGATGCAGTTGGCGCAGCAACCAAGGAAACAAACTGGCCTGGAGTGTCAATGACTTCTGAAGGAAATAACTGGTACACATATACAATCGAAGGTGCAACCAGTGCAAGTATGTTATTTAACTGTAATTCAAATAAAGAAACAGCTGATTTAGAAGGTGTGAAAGAAGGTGAACACTGGTATAAGGATAATAAATGGTATGATTATAATCCATCCGGTCCAACACCAACACCGGGTCCAACCAGCACACCGACACCAACCAGCACACCAAGACCTACGAATTCACCAACACCAACAAGAAATCCAAATCTGCCGACACCAACACCGGGTGGAGGTGCTGAAAGAGGCGAAGATTGGGATTTCAGAGATGAAACGATTTACTTCTTAATAACAACAAGATTCTACGATGGTGATTCCAGTAATAACTATTACGGCGTAGGTGATGCAAAAGCTCAAAATCCGGAAAGTGATCCATCCTGGCGAGGAGATTTTAAAGGATTGATTGAAAAACTGGATTATATTAAGGCGTTAGGATTTACGGCAATCTGGATTACACCGGTTGTAGAAAATAAGAGTGATTATGACTATCATGGATATCATGCATATAACTTTAGTAAAATTGACAGCAGGTATGAATCTGAAGGTGCAACCTATCAGGATTTAATTGATGCGTGTCATGCTAAGGGAATCAAGGTGATTCAGGACGTTGTATTGAACCATTGCAGTCAGTATGGAGAGGTAAACTTATTGACAACAACGGGTTCTACCATTGGAGAACGTAATCAGATTATTATGAATGGTACAGGAGATTATTCAGGAGATGACGCTATCTTCCATCACAATGGTTATACAGACAGTGGCGGATACGATCAGTATATTTGTCAGACATCTACCATGGCAGATGACTGCTTTGATTTAGAAACTGAAAATCCAAAAGTTTATAACTATTTGATTGATTGTTATAAAGACATTATTGCAACAGGTGTGGATGGTTTCCGAGTTGATACGGTAAAACATATGTCAAGACTGTTGCTGAATTCCACATTCCTTCTGGCATTCAGGGAAGCAGGTGGAGAAGATTTCTTTATGTTTGGAGAAGTATGTACTAAGGGACATGATGTGTGGTATCGTAGCCATCCGGGACTTTCTACTTGTTTCTATACTTGGGCAGAAGAAAGCGAATGGGCAAATGTATGGACTACAAGTACTTCCCAAAATGAAACATTAGTAGAAAATCATTTCACAGCACATGATGATACGAATAATCAGCCAACAAGTAGTAATGCATTCTTAGATGGAAATAATTATCATACACCGGATTATTCAAAGAGTTCTGGACTTGCAACTATAGATTTCCAGATGCATTGGTCTTTTGATACAGCTACAAATGCATTCAGCACAGCAAGACAGGAAGATGCATATTTTAATGATTCCACATGGAATGTAATGTATGTAGATTCACATGACTATGCACCGGATACGTGCCAGACAATCAGATATAACGGTGGCGAGCAAGCTTGGGCAGAAAACTTATGTCTTATGTTTACCTTTAGAGGTATTCCATGTCTTTACTATGGAAGTGAAATTCAGTTCCAGGCAGGACAGCCGATTGATAAAGGAACCAGTGCAAAACTTGCCGACACAGGACGAGCATATTATGGAGATCATTTAGAGGGAGAAGTTACTGCTACTGACTTTGGTGAATATACTGCAAGTGGTGAAGTAGCAACTACCTTAAGCCAGCCATTGGCAAAACATCTTCAGAGATTAAATAAGATTAGAGCAGCAATTCCTGCTTTAAGAAAAGGACAGTATTCCACAGATGGTGTAAATGGAAATATGGCTTATAAACGCCGTTACACCAATACTGAGGCTGGAATCGACAGCTTTGTATGTGTAACCGTTACAGATGGAGCGACATTCACAGGACTCCCAGGAGGAACTTATACAGATGCTGTAACAGGTGATGTACAGACAGTAAGCGAAGGTGGCTCACTGAGTATCAGTGCGCCTGGTCAGGGTAACATGAGAGTATATGTTCTTGATACTGGTTTAAGCAGTATAGACGGACCGATTGGAGTAGAAGTTGGCGGAACTTACTTAAAATAAAATAAAGGAACTCCTCAGTGTTGAAATAGCACTGGGGAGTTTTTGCGTGTAGGATTCTGTCCACTTCAGGAGCGTGTCGTCACCACATTCCCCCAAATCTCAACAAAGAAACCCCTTGAATAAATCCCTGAAATCGTATAAGATAATTAGTAGACTATTGATATTGTGAGGAGGATATGGATATGAAAAAAATATTATTTGTAGCGTCAGAAAGTGTACCTTTTATAAAGACAGGGGGATTGGCAGACGTAGTGGGTGCGTTGCCAAAATCATTTAACAAGAATGAATACGATGTAAGAGTGGTGATTCCAAACTATACATCAATTCCTTGGAAGTACAGAGAGCATTTTGAATATGTACATCATTTTTATATGGATATGGGACATATGCAGAGCCATGCTTATGTGGGAATTATGAAATATGTATATCAGGGAGTAACTTACTATTTCATCGATAATGAGCAGTACTTTGGTGGGGATAAGCCATATGGTGATATCCGTTACGATATTGAAAAGTTTACCTTCTTTTCAAAAGCAGCATTGGCAATTTTGCCGGTAATTGATTTTAAACCGGATGTAATCCATTGTCATGACTGGCAGACTGGATTGGTGCCGGTATATCTTCGTACTCTTTACAGAGAAAATGGATTTTTCTGGGGTACAAAAGTAATTATGACAATTCACAACCTGAAATTTCAGGGTGTGTGGGATATTAAAACATTTAAGTATATTACAGGGCTTCCGGATTACTCATTCTCAGAATACGATATGGGATTCACCAGAGGCTATGATAAAGATGCTAACATGTTAAAAGGTGGTATCGTATATGCAGATTACGTTACCACAGTAAGTGATACCTATGCGGGAGAAATTCAGACAGGCTTCTATGGAGAAGGCTTAGATGGATTATTGCGCTATAAAAATCACTCACTCTGCGGTATTGTAAACGGAATTGACTACGATGAATACAATCCGGATACAGATAAGCATATATCGATTCATTACAATGCAAATTCTTTTGATAAGAAGATTTTCAGTAAACGTGCATTGCAGGCAGAATTAGGCTTACCAATCGATGATAATAAATTTCTGATTGGTATTGTTTCCCGTCTTACTGATCAGAAAGGTCTGGATTTGGTAAAATGGGCAATGGAAGGAATTGTGGACCCGAATGTGCAGATGGTAATTTTGGGTACCGGAGATTCAGAGTATGAAAACTTCTTCCGTCATTATCAGTGGAAAATGGGTGACCGTGTTTCCGCAAATATCTGCTTTTCTGAAAAACTGGCACATAGAATTTATGCGGGATGTGACGCAATTCTTCTGCCATCATTGTTTGAACCATGCGGTTTAACACAGTTGATAGCATTAAGATATGGAACAGTGCCGATTGTTCGTGAAACAGGTGGATTGAGAGATACCGTAGAAGCATTTAATGAATTTGAAGAAAGAGGAACAGGTTTCTCCTTCTATAATTACAATGGACAGGAATTGTTAGATACTGTTAATTATGCAAAACGTGTATATTTTGATATGAGAGATAAGTGGAATCGTATGGCGGTTCGCGGTATGCAGACAGATTTCTCATGGGATACTGCTGCAAAGAAATACGAAGCGCTTTATGGAAGGGTTCTTGGCTGGTAAAGAAAAATATGGAAAAATTGTTAAGAATTTCTTAAGCATTTTTTTTGATTTACATATTGTAAAAATGCCATGCTTATCCTATACTTAGAAACGAAAGAAATTAGTGGAGTTATCCACGGAAATAAGAGAAAGTAGGGGAATCAGATGCGATTATTTTCAAAACGCACAGGTTCTAACAGAAGCAGAGTAGGGAAAGCAATGGCAGTTTTCTTTGCTTTTGCAATGTTGGTAACCTTAAATATGATGGCTACTGTAACAAGTAGCGCAGCAACCACAAGCTTTTCAGTAGAACGTAAATCTTACAATAGTATTGAGATTACCTGGTCTGCATTGGATGGCGCAACAAGCTATAAGATATTGCGTGCCGCAGGTGACACCAGTGAAGTGACTTCGTCCAGACCATCGGACAATCAGTTTGAAACGATTGCAACCGGAGTAACAGGGTTGAGTTACATTGACAGTGGTGTAGAACCATATCGTACTTACTGGTATAAGGTAATTAATGAAGAAAATGGTTCCAGTTTCACTGTGGGATATGGTCATACCTATACTACATATGATAACACTAAAAATGTAAAAGCATTGTCCAATGGCGATAATGTTACTATTACATGGGATGCAGTGGATGGAGCTTCTGCTTATGCAGTAACCAGAAGTTATGTTGTAAATGGAACGGTCATTGAAGATGACTATGAACAGATTGTTCACAGCAATATTTTTACAACTGACAATGATGCATCTAAAATATATACATATAAAGTAGTTGCATATCTGGAAAAAAATGAAGGAAGTGCAACACAGAAATTTTACGGTGATAGTGACTGTCAGGCAGTTTACGTTATGACAGCACCAAAAACAGTAAAAGCATCCAGTGTGAATTATAATACGGTGCAGATTACATTTACCGGAGTAGATGGTGCCAATGGATATAACATTTATCGTTCCACAAAGAGCGGCAGCGGTTATACAAAGGTTGGTACTACAGCAGAAAATGTATATACATACAAGGATACCGGTCTTACCACAGGAACTACTTACTATTATAAAGTAGAAGCCTATAAGAGCGGAACGGGAATTGTGGGAGCAGGTATTATGAGCAGTGCAGCCACTGTACAGCCAATGATTACCACACCGGCAAATGTAACAGCAGTCAGCAAGAGTTATAACAGTATTAGAATTACTTGGGAAAAAGTAGCCGGTGCTCAGAAGTATGAGGTATATCGTTCTACTTCCAAGAATTCAGGTTATACCAAAATTGGTACTACAAAGAAGACTGCGTACACAGATAAAAGTTTGGAAACTAACAAGAAATATTATTATAAAGTAAACGCTGTATATGGAAAATATACCAGTGGTTACAGCAAAATCACTAATTCTAAAGCGGTACCGGCAGCAACTTCTTCTTTAAAGATTGTTAGCCGTGATTACAACCAGTTGGAAATCCAGTGGAAAAAGGTAGCTGGAGCAAATAAATATACCATTTACCGTTCCACCAAAGAAACCAGAGGTTACAAAAAGTTAGGAACTTTCTTTACAACCACATTTTTAGATACAGGTGTAAAAGGTGGTGTGAAATACTACTACAAAGTAGTTCCTTATAAAGACAAAGTAAAAGGTAAAGAAAGAATCGAGTCCGGTGTTGCAGTAACCAAGCCGGTAGAAAACATAAAAGCAGTGAATAAAACTGCTACAGCAAATAAGCTTACATGGAGCAAAGCAGCCGGAGCAGAAAGCTACCGTATTTATCGTTCTACTAAGAAGAACAGCGGTTATAAAGCTATCGGTACAACAAAGAAATTAGCATATACAGATAAGAAGGCTACAACAGGTACAAAATACTACTACAAAGTCTGTGGTGTTATTAAAGGATACGAAGGTGAATTAAGTGCACCGAAGGGTATTGTAGCAAAACCACCGGCAGTTAAGAACCTGAAAGTAAAAGGTTCCGGTTCCGGTAAAGCAAAACTTACTTGGGATAAATACAGCTATGCAGACAGTTACCAGATTTATGTTTCTTCTGAAAAGAAATCAGGATATCGTCTGGCGAAAGAAGTGAAGACCAACAGCTATGTAGCAAGTCTTGCTTCTAACTCAACTACATACTTTAGAGTATATGCAGTAACCAATGGAGTAAAAGGTGCTTACAAGACAATTTCTTATACAGCTCTTTCCTCTATTACATTGAATGCTGCAGAAGCTAATATTAAAGTAGACGAAGCAATTCAGTTAACTGCAAACTTAGTGCCATCCAATGCAACAGATAAGGATATCACATGGAAATCATCCAATAAGAAAGTTGCAAGTGTAACAAACACAGGTCTTGTTACCGGTAAGAAAAATGGTACTTGTACCATTACAGCAACTGCAAGCAATGGTATGACAGCAACATGTAAAGTTACAGTTAGTGAATACATTATTGTGTTGGATCCGGGACACGGCGGAAGCGATCCGGGAGCAAGCTACAATGGCGTATATGAAAAGAATGTTAACTTAAAGATTGCACAGTATGTAAAAGCAGAATTAGAAACCTACAGCAATGTAAAAGTAATTATGACAAGAACATCAGATACTTATCCATCTCTGATTGAAAGAAGTCAGATTGCTGCAAATTATAAAGCAGATTTCTTTGTAAGTATTCATTGTAATATGCTTGCAAGCAAATCATCAGCAGCAAATGGTTCTGAAGTATATGCATCTTTGTCACCAAATTACAGTGCATCTACAGCCAAAATGGGTAATCTTGTAATGTCTGAGCTTGTCAAAGTGGGAATGAAAAACAAGGGAGTAAAAACAGTTCGTGGCGAAAGTGGACTGGATTACTATGCTGTTATTCGAAATACAGTAGCTAAAGGCGTACCGGCAATTTTAATTGAAGAAGGATATTTATCCGGAAGCAGTGACCATGCTGTACTTATCAGCGATGCCGGTCAGAAAAAAATAGGTGTTGCAAATGCAACAGCGATTGCAAACTATTTTCAGTTGAAAAAGAAATAATATTGTAGCATAATATAAACACACCCGTTTCTTGCGGGTGTGTTTGTTCATATAAAAGAAAAGTGGTTTTGAGAGGTAAATTAACATGAAAGTATTGTTAGCAGCCATAAATGCAAAATATATTCACTCCAATCTTGCGGTATACTCATTAAGAGCGAATCTGGGGAAATATAAGGAGAATGTGCAACTGAAGGAATATACCATAAATCATCAGCGGGAAGATGTGATACAGGACATTTATAAAGAACAGCCGGATGTGCTGGCTATTTCCTGCTATATTTGGAATGTTGATTTTATTCAGGGAATATTGGGAGATATCAAAAAAGTGCTTCCAAAGATAGATATCTGGCTTGGAGGACCGGAGGTCAGCTATCTGTCGGAACAGTTTTTAAAGGAAAACCCTTGGGTAAAAGGAATTATCCGAGGGGAAGGAGAAGTTACATTTTGTGAATTAGTGTCCTCTTATGTGGATAAAGAGAAAGAATTATCTGACATATGTGGATTAACTTATGTTTGCCAAGAGGAAATCTGTTCCAACCCGGACAGAGCCCTTTCTAATTTAGATGATTTGGCTTTTGCCTACGAAGATTTAGCAGAGTTTGAAAATCGCATCATTTATTATGAAAGCAGCAGAGGATGTCCTTATTCCTGCGCTTATTGTTTGTCCTCCGTAGATAAGAGCGTACGTTTTCGAAGCCTTGAACTGGTGGAAAAAGAGCTTTTGTTTTTTATAAACCATAAAGTGCCTCAAGTAAAGTTTGTGGACAGAACCTTTAATTGTTCTCATAAGCATGCCATGGGTATCTTTCGGATTATCAAAAAGCATGACAATGGTATTACAAATTTTCACTTTGAAATTTCGGCAGATATTTTAAATGAGGAAGAATTAGCATTTTTAAGTACACTGCGTCCGGGACTGGTGCAGTTGGAAATCGGGGTGCAGTCTGTAAATGAACAGACCATTTCAGCTATTCACAGAAAGACAAGCTTTGAAAAGTTAAAGAAAAATGTATTGTTTATCAAGGAAAAAGGAAATATACATCAACATCTTGATTTGATTGCAGGGCTTCCTTACGAGGGCTATGAGAGCTTTTCTAATTCTTTTAATGAAGTTTACGACATGCGTCCGGAACAGCTCCAATTAGGCTTTTTAAAGGTATTAAAAGGTGCCTATATGTATGACGTTCAAGAAAAATACGGAATTGTTTACAGCAGTAAGCCTCCTTATGAAGTATTGCAGACAAACTGGTTGTCCTATGATGAAATCATTCGTTTAAAGCAGGTGGAGGAAGTGGTAGAAGTGTACTATAACAGTATGCAGTTTGTGCGTACCATGGAATTTCTGCTGCCATTCTTCGAAAATGCATTTTCCATGTATGAGAGTCTTGGAGATTATTACGAAGAAAAAGGATTATTTGAACTTAGCCATTCCAGAATGGCAAGATACGAAATACTTTTAAATTTTGTAAAAGAAAAATTGCTGCCGGAAAAAGAGGAGGCGCAGCAGGAAAGCATAATTTTATGTTTGAAAGAATGTTTGCTGTATGATTTGTATCTCAGAGAGAATTTAAAGAATCGTCCTCAGTGGGCGGACAGTCAGGATATATACAAAGACAGCATCCGTCAGTTTTATAAAAAAGAAGCGTTGGAAAAAATATATCTTACAGATTATGAAAAAACAGAAGAAAAACAGCTATACCGCATGACACATTTGGAAGTATTCCACTATGACGTGCAGGATAGCTTTGAAAAGAAATTAGTGCCTGTTCTTTTTGATTACCAGAATCGAAGCCCGTTAAGTCACGAAGCGAGAACTTTTTTGGTAAAAGAACTTATGGATTTGTAAAAATATCGTCAAAGCCGGAACCGGATGCAATGTAGGCTTTCTCCAGATTAGCGAGAATGTTGTCCTTTAACAGAGTATCCAGAGTTTCGGCTGTTTTTATTAAATCAAGTATTTTTTCACTGTCCTTAGACTGTACATAAAGGGAAGAAAGCATCTGATATGTGGTGCTTACATCACTTCGGCAGGATACTGCAAATTCCAGCACCTGTTTTGCATCTTCCGGACGGTTTAATTCCAAAAGTCGTTCCGCCCATTGATTTAACGTTCTTACTAAATCAGTAAAGTGCTGGTCACATTCGCTGAGATAAGGGAAATTTGGTGCGCCATATTTTAGTTTTAAATCTGTGTTGGAAATACCAGTCAGATTTATAATGTCTTTCTCTGATAAAAAAGTGATAAAATCCTGGTATTCCTGAAGCTTTTCATCGTCCGTAGAAGTGATTGGAAGCTTGTCTAACGGAATGGTAATTAATGTTAAATCCGCCATGGATTTTTTTCTTGTACTGTTGGCTTTGGCTTCTTTTTCCCAGAACTGTTCTGAGGATATACGGGCCTTTTTGATAGACTTGGCACGTTCGTATGCATACCAGACTACAATCAGTATGACGAGGAAAAAGGTTGCAAAAAATCTAGACATAGTTTATAATATCCTTTCTAGAAAGAGTTTTTTATTGATTCAAAATACAATACAAATTTCGAGGTGAAAGCAATATGATTAATATGAATAATCCAAAAACAAAGAAAACTGTTGCAGCTGTTATTTCTTCCGTTTTAGTATTAACAATGGTAGTAAGTTTATTTGCTTCTCTGCTGTAAGATTGCATACCAATATCTTGGTATAGTTTATCAGAAAATGGGCAAATATGTCAAATATATTGGTATATATGCATCTTTTAAAAGCTGAGGTAATATGTTAAAATAGTAGCGTTATTAAACTATTAGTTCTAAGGATTTATTTTAGAGAAGGGGACCCGTTATGAGCAAAGTTAAGAAAGTTGCCGCATTCCTTTTTGTGATGTGCGTAGCATGCAGTGCAAAATACGGAATTGAGGCAAGTGCAACTGAAAACAGTGAGCCGGTATTCAAGAACGGTATTTACATGGGCAGCATCAACGCAGCCGGAAAAACCGTAGAAGAAGTAACGGCAGAAGTAGAAGAATATGTGGAGGGATTGAAAGACAAAACCATTACCTTGAGTGTGTTTGATAATAAGGTTGAGGTATCCGGTGAAGAGTTCGGCATTTCCTGCACAAATTTGGATGTACTTACAGAAGCTTTGGAATATGGTACAAAAGGAAACATTATTGAAAGATACAAGGCGTTAAAGGACTTGGAAAACCAGCCAATCGAATATAACATTGATTTGGCGGTGGACGAAGAAAAGCTTCGCAATGTGGTTGTGGAAAAATGTGAAGTATTCAACCAGGAAGCAGAAGACGCAACTTTAGAGAAAACATCCGGCGGCTTTACCGTAAAAGATGGAAAAGATGGTATCGTGGTAAACGAGGAAGAAACCATTCAGAAATTAAAAGAATTTATCACCAGTGAATGGAAAGGTGAAAACGCTGAATTTGAAGTAAGCGTAGAAGTGGAAAAGCCTCGCGGAGATGCAGAGCAGTTGGCAAAAGTAAAGGATGTTCTTGCAACATTTTCAACCAGCTATTCCAGTTCAGGAAGTTCTCGTTCTACTAACGTAGAAAATGGAACAAAACTGGTAAATGGAACACTTCTTTATCCGGGAGATACTTTCTCTATGTATGAAAAAGTAAGCCCATTTACAGAAGAAAACGGATATTATCTTGCAGGTTCTTACTTAAATGGTAAGGTAGTAGAAAGCTTCGGCGGTGGTATCTGTCAGGTAAGTTCTACTTTATACAATGCAGTATTGAGAGCTGAATTGCAGGTAGATGAAAGACATAACCATTCCATGATCGTGTCTTATGTAGACCGTTCCGCAGATGCTGCTATTTCAGGAACTGCAAAGGATTTGAAATTTACAAATAGTACAGAATATCCAATTTACATAGAAGGATATACTTCAGGCAAAAAAGTATTCTTCACTATTTACGGATGCGAAACAAGAGATACGGTAAATCGTAAAGTATCTTATGAAAGTGTAACAGTCAGCACAACAGAGCCGGGAGCACCTCAGCTTGTAGCAGATGGAGGTCAGGGTATTGGTTACGTGAAAGTAACTCAGTCAGCACATACAGGATATGTGGCAGAACTTTATAAAGTTGTGACTGAAAACGGTGTGGAAGTCAGCCGTGAACGTGTCAATAAGAGTACTTACCAGATGTCACCTCAGTTTGTTACTGTAGGTACTGCAAGTGCAGATCCAAATGCGGTGGCTGCAATCAATAATGCTATTGCAACAGGAGATTTGAATACAGTAAAATCTGTTGCGGCGGCTTATTCCGGAACAGGAGATCCAAATGCGGCAGCAGCGGCATTATGGCAGCAGCAACAGCAGCAGCTTTTACAGCAACAGCAGCAACAACAGCAGGCAGCAGCAGCTGCGGCAGCGACAGAAGTTTCTCCAGACCAGGTGGCTCAGGAGGCTGCACAATAATTGGTGACAGAAGGTGTTTTCGATGAAAACTGGTAAAGTACCGGTAAATATATTAAAACGTTCTATTATAAATGAAATAAAACAGAAAAATACAGAAGTCTTCAAAGGAGCCGGAGTGGGAGCAGATTATGCCCTGCTCCGGCTTAAAGCACTTGAAGACGTTGCATTGACTACCAACATATATGAAGCACCGAATCCGCTGTCAGCGGCATTAGCGGTGTATAAGGCAGGAAATAATCTGGCATGCAGTGGTGCAGAACCTGTGGCAGTTACTGTTTCCATGGTTTTGCCGGCAGAATTTCAGGAGTCGGAATTGAAAACATATATGAAATCCATGAATGAAGCGGCAGAAAAGCTGCAGGTGGAAATTGCCGGAGGAGATACCAGAATCTCCGGAAATGTGCAGGTGCCTGTTCTTACCATAACAGGAATCGGCCATGTAAGTGCTGAAAATTCCATGGAAGAGCGAAAGGTATGTGCCGGTCAGGAACTGGTAGTCAGCAAATGGATAGGCATGGAAGGCGCTCTTTTGATTGCAAAAGCAAAGGAAGAAGAATTACAGAACAGATATCCATATGACTTGCTTGACAGAATTAAGGCAATGGAACAGGAAATGACAGTTCTTTCGGAGGCTGCCACCGCCGTTAAGTCCGATGTAAGTGCTATGCATGATTTATCGGAGGGCGGAATTTTAGGAGGTCTTTGGGAATTTGCTGGAAAGCACGGCGTCGGACTGGAAATTGACATGAAGAAAATACCTGTAAAACAGGAAATTATAGAAATCTGCGAGCATTATGAGCTGAATCCATATGCGCTTCGTTCCGGAGGTAGTCTTTTGATGGCGGCCAATAATGGTTCTAATCTGGTATGGGAGCTGAATAAGCTGGGAATAGAAGCAACTGTGATTGGAAGAATTACCGATGGAAATGATAGGATTATTCGTAATCAGGAGGAAACAAGGTATTTGGATTTGCCACAGGCAGACGAAATATATAAAATGAATATTTAATTTGGGAGGAATTGTTGTGAGAGAGGAAATTTTAACTTTTATAGAAAAGAATAGTCGTGTAGACTTGAAAGAATTGGCAGTCATGCTGGGAGTAGATGAAGTGGCTGTTGCCAATGAAATGGCAGATATGGAAAAAGAAAATATCATCTGTGGTTATCATACCATGATTGACTGGTCAAAAACATCTACAGAAAAGGTATCAGCATTGATTGAAGTTCGTGTGACACCACAGCGTGGACAGGGATTTGACAGCATTGCAGAAAGAATTTATAAGTATCCGGAAGTACAGTCCGTGTACTTGATTTCCGGAGGATACGATTTGATGGTAATTTTAGAGGGAAAATCTCTCCGTCAGGTATCTCAGTTCGTATCTGATAAATTATCTACGTTAGATTCTGTGTTAAGCACAGCAACACACTTTGTTTTGAAAAAATACAAAGACCATGGAACAATACTTGATACACCGGAAAAAGATGAAAGGATGTTGGTGACACCATGAGAAACCCACTGTCAGATAAAGTAGTAGAAATTGAACCATCCGGAATTCGTAAGTTTTTTGATATTGTAAGTGAAATGAAAGATGCTATTTCTCTAGGTGTAGGCGAACCTGATTTTGATACTCCATGGCATATCAGAGATGAGGGAATCTATTCCTTAGAGAGAGGAAAAACATTTTACACTTCCAATGCCGGATTGATGGAATTAAGACAAGAAATTGCAGCGTATTTAAAAAGACGTGTAAATGCAAGTTATGACCCGAAAACGGAAATATTAATTACAGTTGGCGGAAGCGAAGCCATTGATTTAGCCCTTCGTGCCATGATTAACCCGGGGGATGAAGTACTGATACCACAGCCAAGCTATGTATCTTATCTTCCATGCGCTGTTTTGGCAGATGCAGTACCTGTGATTATTAATCTGAAGGAAGAAAATGAATTCCGTTTGACAAAGGAAGACTTATTAGAACATATTACACCAAAGACAAAGATTTTAGTATTGCCATTTCCGAACAACCCAACTGGGGCAATTATGGAAAAGGAAGATTTGGAAGCTATCGCGGAAGTGATTATTGAGCATGATTTATTTGTAATTTCCGATGAAATTTATTCTGAATTAACTTACAAGGAAGAGCATGTATCCATCGCATCTTTGCCGGGAATGAAGGAAAGAACCATTTTAATTAACGGATTTTCTAAAGCCTACGCTATGACAGGATGGCGTTTAGGATATGCTTGTGGACCTGCACTTATCATGGAACAGATGACAAAGATTCATCAGTTTGCCATTATGTGTGCGCCTACCAACTCCCAGTACGCAGCAGTAGATGCGTTGAAAAATGGAGATGAAGATGTAAAAGTAATGCGTGATGCGTATAATCAGAGAAGAAGATATTTGATGCATCGCTTTGCAGAAATGGGATTGCAGTGTTTTGAACCATATGGTGCCTTCTATGTATTCCCATCCATCAAGGAATTTGGCATGACATCGGAAGAATTTGCTACCAGATTCTTAGAGGAAGAAAAGGTGGCGGTAGTTCCTGGAACTGCTTTTGGAGCATGTGGAGAGGGCTTCCTTCGTATTTCTTATGCATATTCCTTGGAAAACCTTAAGGTAGCATTAGAAAGAATGGAACGCTTTATAGCAAAGCTTCGTAAGGAGAAAGATAATGGCTAAGTTAAATATTGTATTACATCAGCCGGAGATACCGGCAAATACAGGTAATATCGGAAGAACTTGTGTGGCAACCGGTACCAGACTTCATTTGATTGAACCTTTGGGATTTCGATTAAATGAGAAAGAAATCAAAAGAGCCGGAATGGACTACTGGGATGATTTGGAAGTAATTCGCTATGTGAATTACGAAGAATTTTTAGAAAAGAATCCGGGAGCTAAAATCTACTATGCCACTACAAAGGCAAAACATACATATACAGAAGTGAATTATGAATCTGACTGTTATATTATGTTCGGAAAAGAAAGTGCCGGAATTCCGGAGGAAATCTTAGTGGATAATCCGGATACCTGTATTCGAATTCCTATGCTGGATTCTATTCGTTCTCTGAATCTGTCCAATTCTGTAGCGATTGTGTTGTATGAAGCATTGCGCCAGAATAACTTTGACCAGATGCAGATGGCGGGAGAATTACATCAGTTGCATTGGTAAAATTAAAATATTTAAAGAAATACTTTAAAAAAATATTGAAAAACTTTAACAACGGGGTTATAATATGCTTACGTCAGTGCATAATAATAATGTAGTTGATTGTAGGAGGGCAAAATAATGAATAAGAGTATTTCTAAAGAATTGGTTGCAAGAATTAAGAGTGATGCTGTAATCAGCAAGTGGATTGCCGGAATCGCAATGCTAGGAGCCGGAATCTATTTGGTTCAATTTGTGACAACACTTCTTGCAAAAAATTATGATGGTACCAATGTACAGGCATTTGCAGGAAATTTTGTGAAGCTCGGTTGCATTGCAGGTGTTTTAGTGATGCTGAGTATGATTTTAAATGAAATCTGCAAGACAGGAAAACCATTTACTGCCTCTATTGCAAAGAAGTTTAAAGTGATGGCATTTGTGCTAATTTTAGCAGTGCCGTTAGCAATTTTTATTTCTTCTTTAGCAGGATTTTTGGACCCATATGCCGTTAGCATTAATTTTGAAATTTCCTTTGGAGATATTGCAATTATGTGCTTCGGAGTTATCGTTGGTATTATTTCAGAGATTTTTCATTATGGTGTGAAACTGGAAGACGAAATGGGAATGATTGCATAAGGGGGCGAGTGGATGAGCATTATAATTAGACTTGACCGTATGATGGCAGATCGTAAAATATCATTAAATGATTTGGCAAAACAGTTAGATATGAGTAATGTAAATCTTTCCAATTTAAAGACCGGTAAGATGAAAGGGATTCGTTTTGAAACCATGAATGGCATTTGCAAGGCATTAAAGTGCCAGCCGGGAGATATTTTTGAATACGTGGAAGAGGAAGAAGAGTAAGAGATAAAATATACAAATCAGAATGGGACGCATACCAGATAGCGTCCCATTTGTAAATATATATGAAATTCTAATTTTCTACAATTCCTTTGGACTTGGAAAGGGTAAATATAAATTCCGTTCCCACATCCTCCGTGGAAACCACATTAATATTTTCATTATGTACCTGAATAATTTCCTTCACAATACTAAGTCCAAGACCAGTACCCTTTTTATCTTTTCCTCTTGAAGCGTCAATTTTGTAAAATCTGTCCCAAATCTGATTAATACTGTCTTTAGGAATCCCGATTCCTGTGTCTTTTACGGAAATCAGCACTTTTTCATTTTTTTCAGTGGTTTCAACATAAATAGTGGAATTGTTATTGGAAAACTTAATGGCATTGTCGATTAAATTGTAAAGTACCTGCTGTATTTTGCTCATGTCGGCAAAAACATATAAAGATTTTCCGGTCAAAATCAATTCGATGGATAAGTTCTTTGCCATACAGCTTCCGCCGAAGGAAGCGGCAGTATCTTTGATGACGGTGTTAATATCGAAGTTAGTCTTCTCTAACATCAATTCCTTGGCATTTAAATTGTTTAATAATAGCATACTTTGGGTAAGTTTGTTTAGTCGGGCTGTTTCGGTTAGTACGATATTTAAGTATTTTTCCTGCATTTCCGATGGAATTGTACCGTCTAAGATGGCTTCCAAGTAACCTTTGATGGAGGTTAGCGGTGAACGGAAATCATGGGAAATATTTGCAATAAATTTCTTCTGATATTCCTCGGAAGCGTCCAGTTCACTTGCCATAAAATTCAGTGAATGGGCAAGGCGGCCGATTTCATCATCCTTATTTATGAAAAGCTGATGTTTGAAATTACCATTGGCATATTCATTGGTAGCCGCAGTAATTTTTCTTAATGGCAAAAATACCATATAGGTAAATGCAATTAAAATAATCGTAGATAATACAAAGATTACGCACAGAGAAATATAGGAAATATTCAAAATCTTATCTCTGGACTGGGTAATCTGTGTCATGGAAGTATGCAGTGCAATATAACCTTTCACCGTAATTCCTGAAGTAATGGGATAAACAACACTCAAAGTATTTTCGGAAAACATACCATAAAAATTTCCCGTACTGTAAAAAGAGTGAGAATTGGAGGTAGGGTTAAAACCTTCAATGTTTATAAACTCACTGTTTAGAGGCTTTCTGGAATTGGCAATAATCGTTCCCTGAGGACTGATAATCCAAATCTGGGCGGACATATAAGTGTCCAGAGCCTGCAAATGAGAGTGTACGGTCTGCAAGTCCATGGTATTGTTGTAATAGCTGCTGGCATACTGGGAAGAAACAAGGGTTGCTTCCTTGTACAAATCGTCTGCTTTTTGCTTTGTTAAATGGTTTAAAGTCAAATTGGAAGTAAATAAAGCAATGGTTAAAAAGCTTAAAAAACCAAATAACAAATAGGCAAGAAGGAATTTGCGGTAAAGTGTGTGTTTCATTCTATTTCACCTCAAATTTATAGCCAATGCCCCAGACTGTGGAAAGCGCCCAGTTTGCGTGGTCCTTGATTTTCTCACGGAGCCGCTTGATGTGTACGTCTACGGTACGGGTATCTCCCACATATTCATAGCCCCAGATATGGTCTAGGAGCTGTTCTCTGGTAAACACCTGGTTTGGTGAGGCGGCAAGGAAATAGAGTAATTCCAATTCCTTTGGTGGCATATCAATGGTATTTCCCATATAAACCACAGAGTAGTTGGTCTGATTGATAATCAAATCCTTGTATTCCACCATTTTGATATTGCTGTTTGTGGTTGGTGTGACTTTTGCCGGCTGGTAGCGGCGAAGGACTGCCTTCACACGGGCTACCAGTTCCTTGGAATCAAATGGTTTGATAATGTAGTCATCTGCTCCCAATTCCAGTCCTAATACTTTGTCAAAGATTTCTCCTTTGGCAGAAAGCATAATGATAGGAGTCTGTGACTTGGCGCGGATTTCACGGCACACCTGATAGCCGTCAATGCCCGGAAGCATTAAGTCCAGTAATATTAAATTTGGTTCAAATGTATCAAAAGTAGCCAATGCTTCTTCTCCATCATTTACAATCTGGGTTTCGAAGCATTCCTTTGTTAAATATAAAGAAATCAGTTCAGCAATATTATTATCATCATCTACAATCAAAATTTTCTGTTTTGCTGCCATATAATCTCCTCCTCCTATTTAAATTCTACGATAGTTACGCCGGCATCGCCCTCGCCGAATTCGCCAAGACGGAAAGAACTGACATATTTTAATCGTCTAAGGTGTTTGTGAACCGCGGTACGTAAAGCACCAGTACCTTTTCCGTGAACCACCCGGACACTTGGCAGGTGGGCAAGGTAGGCGTCATCTAAATATTTATCCAACAATGCGATGGCTTCGTCGGTGGTTCTTCCAATCAGATTGATTTCTGTGGAAACACTGGCAGATTTGGACATTTTAATCTTACCGGAACCGGTACGGCTGAAATTGTTCTGCTCCGGTTTTGGCTGTGACAAGATTTCCAAATCTTTGATGTTTACCTGAGAACGAAGAATTCCCATCTGCACATACAAATCGCCTTTGGCATTAGGCAGTGTGCTGACAGTTCCATCCAATCCCATGCTCAGTACCTTTACATGGGTTCCCACTTTGAATTCTCCCGGTTTGTGCTGTTTTGTTGGTTTTGCAGTATTTTTAACAGCTAACTTGCTATTGACGGAATCCAGCTTTTTCTTGGCATCCTGACGGCGTTTTTCCATTTCTTTGGAAGTACCGGTTTCTTCGTAGAATTTACGGAAGTCTTTCATGGTCTGGTCTGCGTAGGATTTTGCATCATTTAAGATTTCCCGGGCTTTTTCATTTGCTTCCCGTAAAATATCTTCCCTGCGCTTGTCAATGTTATCCTGCTTCTTTTCTAAACGTTGTTTTAAAGTTTTAATTTCTTCTTTGTACTGTTTGATTTCTTCCTGTTCTTTTTCAATGGTTTTACGGCTGGCTTCCAAGTCCGCAATCACATCTTCAAAGCTTTCCGCTTCTTTGCTAATCTGCTGTTTTGCTTCTTCAATTAAGAAGTCCGGCAGACCTAATTTGGAAGAAATGGCAAAGGCATTACTTTTTCCCGGAATTCCAATTAACAGTCGGTAGGTTGGACGCAGAGTTTCCACATCAAATTCGCAGCTTGCATTTTTCACGCCCGGTGTGGAAAGAGCGAATACCTTCAACTCACTGTAGTGGGTGGTTGCCATGGTGCGGATTCCCTGATTGTGTAAATGAGATAAAATCGCAATGGCTAAAGCAGCACCTTCTGTAGGGTCCGTACCCGCACCAAGTTCATCGAACAGCACCAGAGAATCTTTTGTGGCAGAATTTAAAATCTGCACAATATTTGTCATATGGGAGGAGAAGGTACTCAAAGACTGTTCAATGCTCTGCTCATCTCCAATATCTGCAAATACATCCTGGAATACAGTAAGTTTGGAATGGTCCATAGCCGGAATGTGAAGTCCCGCCTGACCCATCAGTGAAAACAAACCTGCTGTTTTCAAAGAAACAGTTTTACCACCTGTATTTGGCCCTGTGACAATCAACAAATCAAAGTCTTCCCCTAAACGAATGGTGATAGGAACCACTTTGTGTTTATCTAGCAAAGGATGGCGTCCGTCTTTGATATGGATAATGCCATCGGTATTAAATTCCGGTTCACTTCCCTTATAAGATTTTGACAATAGGGCTTTGGCAAAAATAAAGTCCAGCTTTGTCATGATTTTATAATTTTCAATAATTTCATCGATATGCTCTGCGGTAGCAGCACTTAATGTGGCAAGAATCCGTTCGATTTCATCCTGCTCCTTTAACATATATTCCTTGTAATCGTTATTTAATTTTACCACCGCCATCGGTTCCACGAAGAAAGTAGAACCACTGGAAGACTGGTCATGAATCATACCGGCTACCTGAGAACGATGTTCTGCCTTTACAGGAAGACAGTATCTTCCGTTACGCTGGGTGATAACCGCTTCCTGCAAATAGGAGCGGGTAGTTGTGTTGGAAGTCATGGAAACAAGCTGGGCATGAATACGCTCATTGATATTTCGCATGCTTCGGCGAATATTTTTTAATTCCGGAGAAGCATCATCGCTGATTTCATCCTCAGAAATAATGCATCTGCGGATTTCCCCAGCAAGAAGTGTCAGAGGTTCCAACGCCTGAAATAAAGGAGCAAGACTATCCTCCGGCAAATCAGTGGTTTCATTTCTGGAATACTGTTTCACACGGTTAGTGTTTTCTAACAAATTACAAACCTGCAACAATTCTTCCTGACTCAAAGTACTTCCAATTTCCAAACGTTTTAAAGAACCACGAATGTCATGGACACCGCCAAAAGAAATACTTCCATGCTTGTAAACCCTTACAAGAGCATCCGAAGTTTCACGCTGTGCCTGTTCAATTTCTTCCTTATCTGTCATAGGAAGCAATTCTCTACACATCTGCTTGGCACTGTCACAGCTTGCGTAGTTTATGAGAAGGTCGATGACCTTTGTATATTCAAGTGTTTTTAATGATTTTTTATTCATGTGGGTTGCCTTTCTGTGTTGGTGTTGGGAAAGCGGCATTTTGCGTAGAGGGGGTGGTACTTTGGCGAGCCGATGGTATCAGGGAAAGTGGCGGGTGGAGCCGGTTCCGGGGGATAAGAAGTTCTAATCGTATCCCGAGGTAGGGTTGTGGCGAACAGTACGCAACCGGTGCAAACTCGCCATCCGTGGCTCGAATTGCACCTTTCCCGGACGTCGTGTCCGGGAAATGCTGGGTATCGGCGGGATACGAAGAACTTCTAATCCCCCTGCACAGGCTCCGCCCGCCACTTTCTCTGCTACCATCGGCTAGTCAAGGTGTTCACAGGCTCTAGGGAAAAATGCGGGTTTCCCATTTGATATTATACAATAGGTTGGGGGGGATGTACAAGGAGGGGTGGGGAATGTTTTTGGGAAAAGTGGGTATTCAAATTAGCCTGTAAGGGCAAAAATGTTTAGCCTCAACAACCGAATGAAAGAATAAAGAAATGACCTTGATTCCACTCTGAAATGGGTTTCGTCAAGGTCATTTTTTAATCCCTAATGCAGGTGTTTCGCCTTGTAAATACAGCGTTTCAAAGGTTATCAAAGTATCTGAAACGATGGACTGGTTGGAATTCTTTTTTGCTTGTTGAAAATGCTAAATATAGGCGAATGAAATATGTCTGGGAGGATATAGAAAAATCTAGAATATTGTTGTATACTTTCTATAAAGATGTTATTTCAAGAACAGTAAGGAAAAGTTTGATGTCGGAGAAAATATATTATAGAAAAATTTGAACAATATTAGAGGCAACTATTATGAACAAAACAATAGCCGAACAAGCAATGAAAGAACTAACAATGGTATTATTATACCTATCCAGATTTACAGAACACAATCGATTTTTTGATAGTAAGGATTTCTATGCATGGAAAGGTTATGATTTTGACATACTAAATGAATTAGAAGAAGAGGATTGTATATGTCAGGGAAAACGTCCATCTAGAAGTAAGTCAGTATACATTACAGAAGCGGGAATTCAGAAGGCCAAGGAATTGATGGAAAGGTATGGCATTAGCGATTGGAAGGAATAAGAAATAGAAAGCAGGTGCTCCTATGGATGCAGAACAGGAATATTATATTAGTTTGATTGAGCGACTTCGACAATTGCCAGAGGAAACGGAATGGTTGGAGTACAAAGTGAATAACTATGAACCAGAACTGATTGGTGAATATATATCAGCACTAAGCAATTCAGCTACCATTTGGAACAAAGAGAAAGCTTATCTTTTATGGGGGATAAACGATGAAAATCATGAGATTGAAGGCACTGTGTTTTCTCCGAGAAAAGCGAAAAAGGGAAATGAAGAAATCGAAAATTGGCTAGCTGGTGGGTTAAAACCAAGAGTGGATTTCAAATTTATAGAAGTAAATACGGATTCAGGAAAAGTAGTAGTGATGGAGATACCGGCAGCAGTTAACACGCCAACTAGTTTTAAAGGAACAGAATTTATTCGTGTTGGTTCATATAAGAAGAAGTTGAAAGATTATCCGGAGAAAGAACGAAAATTGTGGCTTTCTTTTGAGTTGAAACCATTTGAACTCCGTATGGCAATGGAGAATGTTACCGCCTCGAAGGTAACAGAGCTTTTAGATTGTGCCGCTTATTACACGTTGATGAAACTACCATTGCCGACCAATCGTGATGCTATTATCCATAATATGATGGATGAGGAATTTATTCGGGAGATGGACAATGGAAATTTTGCAATTACGAATATGGGAGCATTGCTTTTGGCAAAGGATTTAAATGCATTTGCACATTTAAAGAGAAAGGCTGTTAGAGTAATCAAATATAAAGGAAATGGTAAAACTAACGCAATTAGAGAACAGGTATTTACAAAAGGATATGCAATTCAGTTTGATGATATTGCAGATTATATTATGACATTACTTCCACAGGAAGAAGAAATAGATGGAGGAAGAAGGCAAGAGCATATTATGTTTCCTCGTAAGGCGATCAGAGAAATGCTGGGAAATATGATTATTCATCAGGATCTGACTGCTCATGGTAGTGGACCAATTATGGAGATTTTTGATACAAAGGTAGAAGCTTCTAATCCGGGAAGTCTTTTAGTGGAAGTTAATCGTATTATTGATACAGTACCACATTCTAGGAATGAATCTATGGCATCATTTCTTAGGATTGTCCGAATTTGTGAAGAACGAGGTAGTGGGTTTGATCGTATAGAGGAGGGAATGCGTGATTTGACAATTCCAGCACCAAAGGTTGAAACTGGTGATGATTTTACCAGAACAAAACTGTATTGGTATGGAAAACAGAATGATTGGACGAAAGAAGATAGAATACGAACCTGTTATCTATATACCTGCTATTGCTATGTAAATGAAATCGAAGTGGCAAATGCGGTGTTGAGAGAGCGGTTTGGTGTGGAAGAGAAAAATAAAGCTGTTGTATCCAGAATTATAAAAGATACAATAGAGGCAGGGTTTATTAAATTGTCAGATGAAAAAGCAGCTCCTAAGATGCGACGATATATTCCTTATTGGGCTTGATTTTTAGTTGATGGGTAGTTGATACCATGGTGATGTATGAGTGGTATTGTTTGGATGAAAGTCTTTAAAATGCTAGATTTTGGTGTGTTTCTGAATTGGAATTTTAGTTGATGGGTAGTTGATGGAGAAGTTATGGAAGTAGTTTTGGTTATTACAGGTTCCAGTGATGTAACAGTGGAATATATAATAAAAAAATTCAAAAGGAAGCAAGATTTTACAGATTAAATGTTGATGAATTTTCAAAATATAGGAGAGTAAAAGAGAGGAATGTAGTCAGTAGAATGAATAGAAAGATGATTAAAATTTTGGTTCAATGGACATATAGTGTAGATTTAATTGGTGTCCCGGAAAAGGTTGCGGATAATATAGTGGAATATCAGGACAATTTTCTATCATATGTAGATGGAGTATCTTTTGATGACAAAATGGATGGAACTTGTTTCGACACAGAAAATTTTATAGATTACCTAAATGAGTATATTTTAGAAAATGAAACCGAAAAATCCTACCTTATAACCGAAGACTACACCCCAATCACCCAACGCCAAATAAAAGCACAAAAGAAACTAAAAAAAATCTATTTTTAAATATAAATACATATAACTTGCCATACTCCCAAGAGTGGCCCTGGTGCATGTGACATGTTGCGTCAATCACTGTGTTGGCTGGGGACTGTGGAGATGGGTTAGAAGTTCTTAGCATCCCTTGAAGAAAGTAGCAATTTCCGGACAGGACGTCCGGGAAAGGAACACCTGAGCAGCGTACAGTAACTAAAAATAATCAGCCTGAGCAGCGGTCTGTATTTCCGATAGCACTATTCAAAAAGCCTTGACGTAGCCCGCTACGTCTGCATTTTTTGAACAGCACTCTCGAAAATACATCCTCACTGCTCAGACCAATTATTTTTAGTTACTGTACTTGGATGGCGAATGTGTTCCGGTTGCGTACTGTTTGCCACAACCTATCCCACAGGATGCTATTAGAACTTCTTCCCCATCGTAACCGTCCCCAGCCAACACAGTGATTGACGCAACCCGCCCCATCCACCACCCCCACGAATATTTTAACAGTGGTTCATAAAATGTTCATATGTATTTGTTACAATATTTTAACATATTGTATTTTTGCCCTTAATAAATGTGCAAACGGAAAGGACAGGTGCCTTATACATGAAAGATGAACAGGAAAAAAAGGCGGAGCAGACTACAGAATATTCCTTTATTAAAGAAAAAATCAAGGAACGTCCAAAAAGCAAAAAACAGATTGCTACGGAGGTTGGGTGTTTTCTTGGGCTGGCGGTTGTGTTTGGGCTGATTGCCAGTGTGGTTATGGCAGTGCTTACTCCCAAGCTTCAGGAGTGGATGTATCCGGGAGAAGATGCGGAGGTAATCACCATACCAAAAGACGAAACTGCTTCCGGAGAGGAAGAAGCAGAGGTGATTGAGGCGACAGCCACACCTGCACCGACGCAGGAGCCGATTGTAAATGTGGTGGAAAAAGAGTTGGAACTGCAGGATTACACTGGTTTGTACAACGAAATGTACAGTGTAGCAGACGGAATTAAAAATTCTCTTGTTACGGTGGTGGGGGTCAGCAGTAACGTGGACTGGCTGAACAATCCATATGAGAACGAAGGGCAGGCATCCGGAATTGTGGTGGCTGACAATGGAAAAGAATTTCTAATCCTTACAGACAAAAAAGTAATTGAAGGAGTAGAAGAAATCAATATACTGTTTGCCACAGGAGAACAGCTTCCGGCGGTGCAGAAGAAATATGATGGAAATACAGATCTTGCAATTCTGGCGGTAGAGAAAAGTGCTTTTAACCAGAAAAATATTGATAAAATTAAGGTGATTACTCTTGGAAATTCCAAACTTCTTCACTTGGGAACACCAATATTGGCAGTGGGAAGCCCATTGGGAACAACGGAATCTATGTTAAATGGAAGTATTACTTCTTTAAAAACAGTATCAGATACGGAAGATGTAAGTTATCCGCTGATTCGCACAGATATGTTGGGAAGTTCCAGTGCCAACGGCGTGTTGATTAATTTTGCGGGCGAAGTGGTTGGAATTTATACAAGAGATTTAAGTGCAACTTCCGAAAATGGAACCATTACAGCCTATGCGATTTCTGACTTAAAGGGAATTATAGAACGACTTTCCAACAATTTAGGCATTGCTTATCTTGGAGTTCACAGCAGGGAAGTGACAGAAGATGACGAAGCCACCTACGGAATGCCGAGAGGTGTGGGAATTACAAATGTATCCATGGATTCACCGGCGATGGCAGCGGGCATACAGAGTGGTGATATTATAGTAGAAATCGAAGGAAAAGAAATTACTACCCAGAGAGCATTTGAAAATTCCATAAATGGCTGTGAGCCGGAACAGCTTATTTCCATAACCGCAATGCGTCTTGGTGCGGAAGGTTATGTGGAAATTAAATTTGATGTGACATTAAGTGTGATGCCTTAAGCAGGCAAAAAAATTAGAAAGGTTTGGTACAAATTATGAAATACATTGAAACACTGAAAGAGGGAGAAAGAATCTCAGATATTTATCTTTGCAAACACAAGCAGGCATTGGTGACAAAAAACGGAAAGCCATACGAAACGATTATTTTGCAGGATAAAACAGGAACGCTGGATGCTAAAATCTGGGAGCCAAATTCTGCTGGAATTGATGATTTTGATGTAATGGATTATGTGGAAGTTATGGCAGATATCACCAGCTTTCAGGGGGCTTTGCAGGCAAATGTAAAGCGCGTAAGAAAGGTGTCTGAAGGAGAATATGACCCACAGGATTTTCTTCCTACTTCCGAACAAAATATAGAAGAAATGTACAAAGAATTTGTATCTTACATAGATAAAGTGAAAAATCCATATTTAAACAAGCTTTTGAAAAGCTTTTATGTGGAGGACGCAGAGTTAATTAAGAAATTCAAATTCCATTCTGCAGCCAAAAGCGTTCATCACGGTTTTGTAGGCGGACTGTTGGAACATTCTTTAAGTGTAACAAAGCTTTGCGATTACTATGCACAGACTTACAATGTGTTAAACAGAGATTTACTGATAACTGCAGCAATGCTTCATGACGTGGGAAAAACATGGGAATTATCAGCATTTCCGGTAAATGATTATACAGACGATGGACAGTTATTGGGACACATTATGATTGGAGCGGAAGAAATCAGCTACCGCATCCGAGGAATGGAAGGTTTCCCGGCAAAATTAGCCAGTGAATTAAAGCATTGTATTTTAGCTCATCACGGAGAATTGGAATACGGCTCACCAAAGAAGCCGGCATTAGCAGAGGCAGTTGCATTAAATCTTGCAGATAATACAGATGCAAGAATGGAAACCATCAAAGAAATGTTTAACAGTGCAGGGGACAACAATGGATGGCTTGGCTACAACCGTCTGTTTGAATCTAATTTTAGAAAGAGTACAAATTATAACGACTAAGAAAGGCTATGTGCAACCCCACAGAAAGAGGCTTGAATAAATGGATTTTAAGAAAAATGATATGGTAACAGTAAAAATTGAAGACATGGGAAAGGATGGCGAAGGAATCGGCAAAGTAGAGGGATTTACTTTGTTTATCAAGGATGCAATTATTGGAGATGTGGTAGAAGCCAAACTTATGAAGGTGAAAAAGAATTATGGTTATGCCCGTCTGATAAATCTGGTAACCCCTTCTCCTTACCGTGTGGAACCGAAATGCCCTGTATACAGACAGTGTGGTGGCTGCCAGATACAGGCTCTGGATTATCAGGAACAGCTAAAATTTAAGGAACGAAAAGTTCGTGGAAATCTGGAACGCATTGGTGGTTTTAAAGATATTCCCATGGAACCGATTATGGGAATGGAAGAGCCATATCATTACCGCAATAAAGCTCAGTTTCCTATTGGAACAGACAAAAACGGAGAAATTATCACCGGCTTTTATGCAGGCAGAACCCATGACATTATCCCAAACACCAGATGTTATCTTGGTGTTGATGTAAATGAAGAAATTTTAAATATTGTTTTGAATTTCATGAAAACATATCACATCAGTGCTTACGACGAATCCACCGGAAAAGGTTTGGTACGTCATGTTCTGATTCGTACCGGATTTACCAGTAAGGAACTTATGGTGTGCCTGGTGATAAATGGCAAGAAGCTTCCTCACAGCGAAAAGATGGTGGAGGAACTGGTGAAAATCCAAGGCATGACTTCTATTACATTAAACGTAAACACTAAGAAAACCAATGTGATTCTTGGCGATGAGATTATTTTGCTGTGGGGCGAAACTTATATTAAGGACAATATTGGAGATATCGTATACCAGATTTCTCCATTATCTTTCTATCAGGTAAACCCTGTGCAGACCAGAAAGCTTTATGAAACAGCTCTTGAGTATGCTGACTTGAAGGGCGAGGAAACAGTGTGGGATTTATATTGTGGAATCGGTACAATTTCCTTATTCCTAGCTCAGAAAGCAAAGCAGGTCTACGGCGTGGAAATCGTTCCACAAGCCATTGAGGATGCCAAAAGAAATGCAAGTTTAAATAAAATCGAGAACGCAGAATTTTACGTTGGGAAGGCAGAGGAAGTGCTGCCGGAGCTTTATGACAAGGAAGGCATTTATGCAGATGTGATAGTGGTAGACCCACCACGTAAGGGCTGTGACGAAAAGTGTCTGGAAACCATCGTGAAGATGGCGCCGAAGCGTGTGGTGTATGTGAGCTGCGATTCAGCAACACTGGCTCGGGACTTGAAGTATCTTTGTGAGAGAGGGTATGAGGTTAGGAGAGTTAGGGCGTGTGATATGTTTCCGATGACGGGACATTGTGAGGCAGTCTGTTTACTTTCGAAGAAACGCCCAGTTTAAGCGGGCTTGAGGGCATTTTTGAAGGAAACATATCGACAAAATTAGGCTTAAAAATATGTGCATGTAAGTAGAAAAAAGAATAGGGTGTTAAAAATAAATACCTTTTGGTGAGGTTTGATGAATGTTCGCTGAAAGGTATTTTTGAATTTATAGGAAATTTCTCAAAAGTCAAAATGTAGTGTATAATAACTAAGAAATAAAAAATGACCCGGCAAGAGAAACAAGGGATATGCCTGGCACACCGCTATCGAACTTCAGGCAGTGTATGGATTAAAGAGGAGAGATTAATCGTCACAATAGTAGATGGATTACTAGAGGAAAATTTTAGAAGCGGGAAGAACAGACGAAACTGCTATAATAGGACCAACTACACTAAATTCAATAATAGGGAACTTTTGCGTGAAAAATATATCAAAAAGTTCCCTAAATAATTCTTGATAATTAGGGAACTTTTGAATATAATACATAGCATAAAAGTTCCCTAAAAAGAAAGAGGTGACAAAAATGGGTGCAAATTATTCAGACATTCAAGAACTATTACAGCAAAGAGCAGATATACAAGCAAGACTTAATCTGATGCCTTATGATGGAAATCCGGAAATTAAGGAAGCAAATGGTGCGAAATACTTGTATATGCGTAAACGAGTAGCGGGAAAACTGACATCTACTTATGTGGACGTATATTCAGATGAACTATATCAGTTGCTTTTGCGTAATGCTAAGGAACGCAAAGATTTAAATAAAACCATTCGTAAAATCAATAAAGATTTAACAGCACTTGGTTACGAGGATAAAGAACTTTCGGCTAGAGTGTTACAGAATTTGGATTTTGCCAGAGCAAATATGAAAGCAAACATTTATGATCAGGCGGTGTTGGAAGGCGTTGCAACTACATTCCCACAAACGGAGGAAATACTTTCGAATGGACAAGTCAATGGAGTATCGGCTACTGATGTGCAGAAGATTCTTAATTTGAAGCATGCGTGGGAATTTATCTTGGATAGAGATGTAATACAAAGCGAAAGTAATTTTTATATGCTTTGTCATATTGCAAAGTTGGTTAATGAAGGTTTCTTCTATGATGGAGGTCGCATTCGTGGCATTCCGGTACAGATTGGAGGAACAAGTTACGTGCCACCGTTGCCTATCGAATCGGTGGTTATCGAGAGAATTGACGAAATCAGAAGTCAAAATAAAGAGCCAATAGAGATAGCGATTGAGTTATGTATGTACTGTATGAAAACGCAGGTGTTCAAAGATGGAAATAAGCGAGCAGCGGTTATTTTTGCGAATCATTATCTGATTGCACAAGGTATGGGATTTTTTGTTATACCGGAAAAGGATGTGCCAGAGTTTAAGAAATTATTGGTGCAGTATTATGAAGGTGCGCCACTAGAGGTCATTGGAGCATTCTTAAAAGAGCGTTGTTGGAAGAATTTTTAGAGTGCTATTGAAACTGCAAAAGTGAACATTGGAAGGGTGTTAATACTATTTGAAAAACCACCCAAAACAAATCTGCGGACCGGTATATCACCAAATCCGGCAGCAGTATTTATAACGTTTTTGCATTACAATAGTGCTAGAAAATATCGGTGTACCCGCCACACGTTTGCATAGAGTGGATATGTAGAAATCCTTGATATTACGCAATTCTCCGATCATTACGCATTTACTAAAAATGCGGAAAATGTGTTAGAAAAAGAATTAAAACGAGAAAAGGCAATAACTAATGGAACGTAGTACAGATTGTATTACAAACATTAGTTGTTGCCTTTTTTATTTCTGTTAATGTATAAAAATATCGGAAAGGTTTTTATACAGGTTTTTCATATTCAATAATGTCTGATACAGAGCAGTCAAGAATAAAGCACAGAGTATCAAGTGTTTTGGTAGTGATTGCATCTCCTTTTTTCATTCGGTAAAGAGTATTTGCAGACATACCGTGCTTAAAAATTAGTTCATATTTGGTCATATTTTTCTTGAAAAGTGTGTCGTAAAAAGGTTTGTAAGAAATCATTAAATGCACCTCATTTCAATTCATATGTGAAACAATAAAGAAGTAAAGATGCAAAGAGGGATTGCATAGTGATGCATCCTCAAAAGAATCTCTTGTTGAATGGGCAAAGGAATATGTTGCTATAGGGAGTGAGGATATCATAGAGTTTTTCAAAGGTAAGATTGAAGCGTTAAAGCAGTAATAGTGTGAGACGTTATAAGGGTAAAAGTAGGAAAATTACCCGCAAAAATTAGACGCCTGTGGAGGAAGAAAAACAAAGCCTTAATATTGTTGAAAATATAGTTGTATAAAAAAATCCTATAATAAATATATGGATTCTGTGTTTTTGTAAATAATCAACAAAAAACGATGCCAAAATCCAAAAAAGGAAGAAAAAAATTGGTTGATTTTACCAAAAAAGTATGATACAATTCTAAACTGTAAGTGCTTACAAATGAATATTAATAAGGAGTAAAAAAAATGAAATTAGGAAAAACAATGAAAAAATTATCAGCGTTGATTATGGCTTTAGCTATGATCTTCAGTGTAGTGGGATTTTGCGGAAATGATATTACTGCAAAAGCAGCAAGCAACCCAGTAAAAATGTACAGCTCAGATGTTACTTTCAGTAAGTATGGTTCAACAACTTACAATGTATACATTCAGGTTGATGCCAACAGTGCTACTAGCAAGAAAGTTTATGTACATCATAGTACATACAATCAGGGATGGGTTGATACAGCAGCTACTTACGTTGGAAAATTAGATAGCAATACAGAAATCTGGAAAGCAACAGTTAGTGGTATTAGTACAACAGATTATGCAATCAAATATGTAGGTGACGGAGTAACATATTGGGATAACAATAACGGAAACAATTATGTAGGTAAAGATACTTTAGGAACAGCGAATGTAAAAGCATTACCTCTTCGTTATGCATACACTAATAAATATTGTGTTCAGGCAGCTGTAAAAAATCTTGCATACAACAAAACAGTTCAGGTAAAATATACAGAAGATAACTGGGCTACAACTAAGGTTGCAACATTAAGCTACAATTATTCTGATTCTGCTAATAATGTAGATTACTTTAAAACAGACATTACAGTTAGCAATTTAAAGAATCTTAAATTCTGTGTTAGCTATACAGTAAATGGTACAACATACTGGGATAATAATTTTGGTGCAAACTATGATAGCTTATTCTATCGTGCATACTAAAATCCAATAAGAAAATCATCCATAGAATCAGATGATTACAGTGCAAGGCTGCATGTGTCTTTAGGGCACATGTAGCCTTGTTTGGTTGTAATAACAGATGAAATTGCCAAAAAACTATAAAAACTATGAAAAAACTATAAAACTTATTGACAATACAAAATTTCAATTTATAATCTTAGATAATTAGCACTCGGTGAAGTGGAGTGCTAATGAATGAAAGAGGTGACATGATGCAGAATGAGAAAAAGAGTATAGTAAAAGCAGATATCACACAGTTATCAAACGAGTTAACATATCGCAGATATCTTATGAACAAAGGACAAATGTATAAGGTTTTTAAGAAAATGAGTATACCTGAGTACATTGCTTTGCATAATATTGCAGTAGACAGTGAAATATCAGACATATATTCCGGAAAAACATATTTAAAGGAATTATCAGAGAAAATGCAGTTGACAATTCGTCAGACTTCCAAATTGATAGGACAATTAAGAGATCGTGGTTTGGTTTTGTGGTCCCATGACGGGGATGGCAGTGAAGGAACCTATGTGACAATCACAGAAACAGGAGAACAAGTGTTAAGTGAGCAGGAGGAAATCCTGAAAGAATACTATGGAAAAGTCATTGAAAAATATGGCAGAGAGAATTTAATTCAGCTTCTTCAGATGATGAAGCAGTTAGAAACCGTTATGAGCAGTGAAATAGAAGAATTGGAGGGAGCAAGTGAAGATGAGGAATGATTACGCCAAAAGGCAGGAGAGTATCTGTCGAAAAAATGATAGCATAGCACCACGCCTTTATGAAGAATACGGGGTAAACAGCGGCTTGCGAGATGAAAAAGGAAACGGTGTGCTAACCGGACTTACCAATATATCTAAAATTGTTTCTTCAAAAATCGTAAACGGTCAGAAAGTTCCCTGTGATGGTGAATTGTGGTATCGTGGTTATAAAGTAGAAGACCTGATAGGAAGTCTTGGTGAAAATGAACTGGGATTCGAGAAAATTGCATATCTGCTGTTGATGGGAGAGTTGCCGTCCAAAGAAGCAGAGGCGGAATTCAAAGGGCAGCTTGGCAGTTACCGGACACTTCCAACTAATTTTACCAGAGATGTGATTATGAAAGCGCCATCGGAAGATATAATGAATTCCATGACAAGAAGTATTTTAACGTTGGCATCTTACGATACCAATGCAAAAGATACCAGCATCAGCAATTCTTTAAGACAGTGTATGCAGTTGATTAGCGAATTTCCATTGTTGGCGGTATATGGCTACAATGCCTATGAACATTATGAAAAGAATGGAAGTATGATTATACATCAGCCGGATAAGACACTTTCTACGGCGGAAAATCTTCTGATGATGATGCGCCCGGATAAAAAGTATTCTCCGGTGGAAGCAAAAGTATTAGACACAGCTTTAATTCTTCACATGGAACATGGTGGTGGAAATAATTCCACGTTCACCACAAGAGTAGTAACATCTTCCGGTTCCGATACGTATTCTACCATGGCAGCAGCAATGTCTTCTTTGAAAGGACCAAAACACGGCGGAGCCAATATTAAGGTTATGGAAATGATGGCAGATATTCGGGCCCATGTGAAGGATTATTCCGATAAAGAGGAAGTAGCAGCTTATCTTTCTAAGATTATAGATAAGGAAGCCTTTGACAAGAAGGGCTTGATTTATGGCATGGGACACGCCGTATACTCCCAGTCTGACCCAAGAGAACGGGTATTTAAGCGTTACGTGGAAGAGCTGGCAGCGGAAAAGGGCAGAGAGAACGATTTACTTCTCTATGAAAATATTGAAACTTTGGCACCAGAACTGATTGCCCAGAAACGAAATATCTTCAAGGGTGTTAGTCCAAATGTGGATTTCTACAGTGGATTTGTATATGAAATGTTGGAAATTCCAATGGAATTATATACAGCCATGTTTGCTGTGGCAAGAATCGTTGGCTGGAGCGCACACCGCATAGAAGAACTGATATGTACTGATAAGATTATTCGTCCGGCGTATATGAGCGTGATGGAAGAAAAATAAAGAGCCTCCTTTTAGGTAATATATTATCTAAAAGGAGGTTCTTTATGTTCATATATGTATAAATAGATATTTCGAGGTTACATTTGTGCAGAAAAATAGACATTTAGTGACAAAAAAGTAGATTTTGGCTATGAAATGATATATTTATATATGTGAAAAACAACACAGACATGCATGGAAAAATGTTGTATAAAACACATATCAAGTAAAAAACGGAGGAAATTGGAGATTGCAGAATGAAAAGATTAATGAGTTTAAGTTATGTTCTTTTGATATCGGTTCTTATTATTTTATCAAGTGTAAATTTTCCATATGAAATTCGAGAAAGAATAGAAGGAGAAAAACAATTAATTACGATTGAAAAGCCGGAATATGTTACCAATAAGGAATTTCTCGAAACAGTAGAGAGGATAGCAAAAGACTTAAATACGGATATTATGTATCGTTACGTTAAAGTTTCTGGAAGTGAATTGCAGTATGAATATTATATGACGAATCATACAAGTACATTTGTGAAAAAAACTCTTGAGAATTTATTGCAGGAGATTAAATTTTATAGCTTGAGTGAAGCAGAAAGTTATGATTTAACTGCGGGGAATTATTACATTAGCAAAGATAAGAGTGAACAATTTGTTGTGGCTTTAAGTGATTTTGGATATAATGCAGCTGTTAGTACTACGGTCAGTGTTTCGGGAAAAACTTCAGTAATATTGTTTACAGTGATACCGGCATTTTTAATGATTATGAGCATGGTTTTTTATATATTGTCAAATGGTAAAAAAAATATGCTAAAGAAAATGGAGGGGTATACTTCAGTAGATATAGCTTTGGAAGAATTAAGAGATAGAGGAAGTGTTTTTCTTGTTATATTAGCATTCATAGAGGCGATTGCACTTGTCGTAAATGCCATCCGGTTTAAAGCCGGAATATTGGAGTATTGCAAATACGAAGGTCAGTATCTTGTTATAGGCTTTATAGTGTGTTTGGTGGGAAGTCTGATTGCGTTTGCATTGATTATCGGTCAAAAAAAAGTAGAGTATATAAAGGGAAAGATTCCCAAAAAGGGGATATACTACATTTCAATGTTTGCGATTGGAATATTTTTGGTTTTTATTGTGTTTTTTATGTCAATCGCACTCCGAAATATCAAAACTTATTATAATACCTATCGAACAGCGCAATTTATGTCGGATAAAATAGAAGGATATGTGACAATTCCAATTTATGAAAATAGTGCATCATCAGTAGGTTTGGAAGAAAATTATTTGGATTTTTATAAAAAAACAGTAAAAAAATATGACGGAGTATTAGTTGATGCCAGCAATTATGAATATGATATTACCAGCGGAACAACTTTATGTGAAGAATATGGGCAGGATTCTATTATTGTAAATTCTAACTATCTTACATTGAATCCAATATATAATGAAATGGGAGAGATGGTTAGTGTGCCTGAAAATAGTAATTCTATTTATGTACTTCTACCAGCATCGAAAATAAACGAAAAAGAAAAGTATGAGGAAATAGTGAAAAATAGTTATTCAACAACAGCGATAGTTGTTGAATATGATGAGCAGAAAACGTCTGTATATTCCTACAATGCAACCATTGGAAATGAATTTTACGGAATGTTAGAGGCACCGGTTATTTTGGTTATTAACGAAAATCATCTGACTGGAATTATGGCATATAGTTATTGCTCAAAAGGGAGCTATTTTATCAAGGCAAAAACAAACCGACCATATCAGGAAATGCTGCCATTATTGAAAGAAACAGGAATTTTAATTGTCACACCACAAATTCCATATATATCTGCAAATTTTAGTGAAGTATTAAAAGAACAAGCTGATATGTTTTTCCTATATGGCTCACAAACTTTAGTATTGGTGTTAGGGTTGTTGTGTTTAATTGTATTTTCGGGAGTTCTCTATTGTGAAAATGATAAGAGCAAAATTGTTAGTCAAATTATCGAGGGATATTCTCTTGGAAACTGTATTTGTAAACATTTGATGATTACTCTTGGAGTATATATCTTCAGTTTTCTATTGAGTTATATGGTAGGAAAGTTGATGTGTGTGTCAATGAATTATTATCTGATTTTAGGAACACTGATACTGAATATTATTTTTACGTGTGTTATTTGTCGAAAGAGTACGATTAAAAATGTTTATAGCATAGTGAAAGGAGCAGAATAATGGCAATCATTGAATTGAAAGAAATCAATAAAAAATTTGGAGATAAGGAAATACTGAAGCAATTTAATCTTGTGGTGGAGCAAGGGGATTACCTGTCTATTATGGGAGAAAGTGGAAAAGGGAAGACGACACTTTTAAATATTATTGGTATGCTGGAAGTTCCGGATTCGGGAAATGTGACTGTGTGCGGGCAAAGAAATGCACGATTCATTTCGAATAAAACGAGAAAAATAAGACGTAGTGAACTTTCTTATTTATTTCAAAATTATGGATTAATGGAAAATGAAACAGTGGAAGAAAATCTGCAGTTATCGTTGCGTTTTAAGAAAATGAACAGGTATAAAAAAAGAAGAAAAATTGCACAGGCACTTAACAGGGTAGGATTATCCGGACTCGAAAATCGCAAAGTGTTTACGCTTAGTGGTGGAGAGCAGCAAAGAGTTGCATTGGCAAAAATAATACTTAAAGATCCTAAAATTATTTTGGCAGATGAACCAACTGGAAGTTTAGATAAAAAGAATCGTGATTATGTACTGGATATTATAGGAGAATTGAATCAGTTAGGAAAAACTGTTATTATGGTAACACACGACTCGGAGGTGGCAGCATGCGCAAACAGACACATTTACTTGTAAAAATACGTCCTTTAGTGTTATTTGTGTTGATTACAGGATTTGTGTGTATATTTAAAATAGTATTTGTGGCAGGGCAATCAATGGAGCCTACGTTAAGAAATCATCAAATAATGCTTGTGTATAAATTAGCAGATGTGTATGAAGAAGATGATATTATCGTGTTTAATACCAAACAGAATGGAGTATGTGTAAAAAGAGTTATTGCCGAAAAAGATGATTTTATACAGTTAAAGGAGGGAAAAGTATTTCGCAATAAAGTTGAACTTTCGGGATATTCATGTAGGGAAAATGTAGAGATGGAATATATATTGAATGAAGATGAGTATTTTGTAATAGGAGATAACATAGAGGCAAGCATAGACAGCAGAGATTTTGGTTGCATAAAAAAACAGGATATAATAGGAAAAGTAATAGCTTACTAAGTGATAAAAAAGAAGTAAACAAAGCCCCCAATATAGGAGAAAAAGATGTTAAGAGTCCATATATGTGAAGATGAAAAAGAGCAAAGAGAACATATCAGAATGTTAATTAAGGATGTAATAGAGCTGGAACAATTAGATATGGAAATTGGACTGGTTACTAAACAGCCGGATGAATTGTCTGAGCAGGTGAAGAAAGAAAAGACAAATGGAATTTTTTTCTTGGACATAGATTTGCAAAATCAAATCAATGGTTTAGAACTGGCGAAGATAATCAGGGAATATCAGCCAAGGTGTTATATTATTTTTGTGACAACACACTCAGAAATGTCATATATGACATTTACATATAAAGTTGAGGCAATGGACTATATTATAAAAGATAATTTTCAGGATTTAAAGAATCGAATTTATCAATGTCTGGTTCATGCACAGGAGTTGGAAAGACAGAATAAAAGCAGCGGTTTATCAGAAAGATTTTCTGTGAAAACAGGAAGTAAAAAGTTGGAGATACCATATGAAGATATTTTGTTTTTTGAAGCCAATACCGGTTCCCGTAAGATTATTTTGCATACCAAGAATTCTGTAATAGAGTTTAATGGAAAAATGAAAGAAGTTGAGGCTCAATTAGGTGACGCCTTTTGTCGTTGCCATCGGGGCTATATTGTCAATACGAAAATGATTGAGGAAGTAGATGAAAAGGAAAATTTAGTGCGGATGCTAGGCGGGGAAGAATGTCCTATGTCTGTACGTTTGGGAAAAACATTAAAAAAATAGCCGATAAGGCTATTTTTTTAGTTTCTTTAAATGTTTTTCGGAAGCCAGACAGACTTCTTGATTGCTCATAATTATCGTACGATTTTTAAAATCAATGTATTGAATATGTTCACGATTAATAATAAATGAGCGGTGACAGCGATAGAAACGTCCATCTAAAGAATTTTCCAGGTTTTTCATATTAGAAGAAAACTCTAGTATCTTGTTGCTTGTATGAAGAAGAACTTTGTGTATGTTTTCAGAGGTTTCAAAAAAAATAATTTCATTTAGAGGAATGCAATATTCTTTGTCTGCAGTTGTTATAGTAAAAGTCATTTGAGAAAGATTCCGTGGAGAGGTGTATTTGTGATAAGCATCAACAATGCACTGGTGAATTCTGTCTTGAAGAATTTTAGGATTGTCTTTAATGATAAAATCCATAGCTTCAACTTTATATGTAAATGTCATATAGGACATTTCGGAATGAGTTGTTACAAACACAATAAATCCCCGTGGATCCAGTTGGCGAATGTGCTGTGCCAGTGCAAGACCATTCATATTATTATGCAAGTCGATGTCCAGAAAATAAATTCCGGTACCGGTAATTTCGTTTATTTTGTTAAGAACACATTGGGGATCTGCAGTTACGCATGATAATTGTAAATCAAAGTTTTCGATTAGAATAATTTTTTGAATAATATTAGTAAAGTATTCTCTTTGTTTTTCGTCATCTTCACATAAAAAAATATTTAGCATAAATAAAACTCCGTATCGCGATATATTAAACAGATTTATTTTAATAGATAAATAAATAGTTTGTCAATCACTTTAGACAATTATGAGCCGCTTATAAAAAAGGCAGCTCATAATTTATCTTATTCAGATTTGGAAGGGATTTTTTTAAGATGCTCCAGTTCTTTTGGAAGCGAAACCTGATGAAAGAAATGGGAAGACCAACTGTTGATTTGCCTTTTGCCGGTTTCGATACAAAGTTTTTTTATGGTTGTTTTTGCGTTTGTTTTAAGATTCATAAGATTCTCCTTAGAAATTTTTTATATTTGATATTTCAATTATATTTCAAAATAGTGCTTATGAACAAAATAGTAATAAATTACTGATTTTTTGGAATGGATGAAAG
>CAYVCL010000009.1:0-52715 GCA_964450185.1 uncultured Lachnospiraceae bacterium
GCACGTAAGAAAGCCATGAAAAACGAGGCTAAAATTGTGGATGAAGCAAAAATGGAGGCGGCCAGAATTATTGAGCATGCCAAAAAAGAAGCTGAGTTGGAAAAGAAACGTGTGGCTGATGATATGAAAAAAGAAATGGTTGCCATTGCCTCATGTTTGGCAGGAAAGGTTGTGGCAGCATCCATTGATACCACAGTGCAGGATTCTCTGATTGACGAAACCATAAAAGAAATGGGTGATAAGACATGGCTAAGTTAGCAGCGAAAACATATGGGGACTCATTGTTTGAACTGGCATTGGAGGGAGAAAAACTGGAGCTTTTGCTGAAAGAAGCAGAATTTGTACAGCAGGTTCTTGCCGAAAATGAAGATTTAGTCAAGCTGATGACACACCCTAAAATTGGCAAAGAAGAAAAACAAAATGTGATTGAAAACATATTTAAGTCAAACATCAGTGATGAAATGACAGGATTTCTTGTGATTGTGATTAAAAAGGGAAGGTTCAAAGAAATCAAAGCAATTCTTTCTTATTTTATCGCAAGAGTAAAGGAATACAAAAAAATCGGTGTGGTATTTGTTACCACTGCAGTAGAATTGCGGGAAGAACAAAAAAAAGCACTGGTAAAACGGTTAATCGAAACCACAGAATATGAAACAATGGAAATGAATTACGCTACAGATTCTTCATTGATTGGTGGAATGATTGTACGAATCGGTGACAGAGTCGTAGACAGCAGCATAAAACATAAGTTGAATGATTTAACAAGAGATTTGTTGAAAATTCAGTTAGCATAAGAAATGAAGAAAGAAGGTGCTAAATTCCATGAATTTAAAACCAGAGGAAATTAGTTCAGTAATCAAAGAACAGATTAAAAATTATTCTTCACAGCTTGAAGTATCTGACGTAGGCACCGTTATTCAGGTAGCGGACGGTATCGCCAGAGTGCATGGACTTGAAAAAGCAATGCAGGGAGAGCTTTTGGAATTTCCTGGGGAAGTATATGGTATGATTCTTAACTTGGAAGAAGATAACGTAGGTGCCGTATTACTTGGAGATTCCAAGAATATTAATGAAGGTGACATTGTAAAAACTACAGGTAGAGTAGTTGAGGTTCCTTGTGGAGATGCAATGCTGGGACGTGTTGTTAACGCACTGGGACAGCCTATCGATGGCAAGGGACCGATTGAAACAAATAAATTCCGTCAGATTGAACGTGTAGCATCCGGTGTTATCTCAAGAAAATCTGTAGATACACCATTGCAGACAGGTATCAAAGCCATCGACTCCATGGTTCCGATTGGACGTGGACAGCGTGAGCTTATCATTGGTGACCGTCAGACAGGTAAGACAGCCATTGCCATTGATACCATTATCAATCAGAAGGGACAGAATGTAAAATGTATTTACGTTGCCATCGGACAGAAATCATCTACCGTAGCAACTATTGTAAAAACATTGGAAGAATATGGTGCTATGAGTTATACAACTATAGTTGCATCTACAGCCAGTGAACTTGCGCCATTACAGTATATTGCTCCATATGCAGGATGTGCTATTGGAGAAGAATGGATGGAAAATGGAGAAGACGTATTGATTGTGTACGATGATTTATCCAAACATGCTACAGCATACCGTACACTGTCCTTACTTCTGAGAAGACCACCAGGCCGTGAAGCTTACCCTGGAGATGTATTCTACTTACATTCCAGATTGTTAGAACGTGCGGCAAGACTTTCTGACGAATTAGGCGGAGGTTCTTTGACAGCGCTTCCAATTATTGAAACTCAGGCAGGGGATGTATCCGCATATATTCCGACCAATGTAATTTCTATTACAGACGGACAGATTTATCTGGAAACAGAAATGTTTAACTCCGGTTTTCGTCCGGCGGTAAATGCAGGTCTTTCCGTATCACGAGTTGGAGGTTCCGCTCAGATTAAGGCGATGAAGAAAATTGCAGGTCCGATTCGAGTAGAGCTTGCTCAGTACAGAGAACTTGCAGCATTCTCACAGTTTGGTTCAGAACTGGATGCAGATACCAAAGAACGTCTTGCACAAGGTGAAAGAATCAAAGAAATGTTAAAACAGCCACAGTATAAGCCAATGCCTGTAGAATATCAGGTAATGATTATTTATGCGGCTACCAAGAAATATCTGTTGGATATTGCGGTAGAAGATATTGGCCGTTTTGAAACAGAATTTTTTGAATTTGTTGATACAAAATATCCTGAAATCCCGACTCAGATTCGTGAAACACAGGTACTTTCAGAAGAAAACGAAGCAGCCTTAGTGAAGGCTATCGAAGAATTCAAAAAAGAATTTTAGGTTGAAAGTTTATGTGTAGCAGGAAATAAGAGAAGGGAGGCGATATCATGGCATCAATGAGAGATATCAAACGGCGTAAAGTCAGTATTCAAAGTACACAGCAGATTACAAAAGCCATGAAGCTTACTTCAACGGTAAAATTGCAGAAAGCAAAGACACGAGCTGAACAATCCAAGCCGTATTTTGATTTTATGTACGAAACAGTGAATGCCATGCTGGCGAAATCCGGAAACATTGACCACCCTTATTTACAGGCAAAGGATACCGGAAAGACAGCCATTGTTGTGATTACATCCAACAGAGGACTGGCAGGCGGTTATAACAATAACATCATAAAACTTGTAACAGAATCAGGTATTCCAAAGGAAGATTTGGTGCTTTACACTGTGGGAACCAAAGGAAAAGATGCCTTTGTAAGAAGAGGATATGATATCAGAGAGGACTACTCAGAGATTATAGAAGAACCACAGTACAGTGATGCAAATGTAATCAGCAGAGATTTGCTGACTGCATTTGAGCAGGGTGAAATCAAAGAAATTTATCTTGCGTATACTTTCTTTAAGAATACAGTAAGTCATGAGCCTAGAAGAATCAAACTTCTTCCGGTAGAAATCGAGGCAGAGGAAAAAGAAGAAAAAAGCATTCCGATGAACTATGAACCTGAGGAAGAGGAAGCTTTGGACATGATTATTCCGAAGTATATTACAAGTATGATTTATGGTGCATTAATGCAGGCGGTAGCCAGTGAAAACGGAGCCAGAATGCAGGCGATGGATTCAGCAACAAGCAATGCAGAAGAAATGATAGATTCGTTATCATTGTTATATAACAGAGCACGACAAGGTTCAATTACTCAGGAATTAACTGAGATTATAGCCGGTGCTGACGCAATAAGCTAAAGGAGTGAGTGAATAGATGGCAGATAAAAATATAGGTAAAATCACTCAGATCGTCGGTGCGGTACTTGATATAAAATTCAGCACAGGAAAGTTACCTGAAATCAATGAAGCGATTGAAATTAAGAAACAGGATTCCGATGTGCTGGTGGTAGAAGTATCACAGCATCTGGGAGATGATATAGTAAGATGTATCGCCATGGGACCTACAGACGGGCTGGTAAGAGGTATGGAAGCAGTTGCAACCGGAGCTCCAATTACCGTACCGGTAGGGGAAAATACCCTTGGACGTATCTTTAATGTATTAGGACAGACGATTGATAATGGAGGAGCACCAAAAGATGTGGAATATTCTCCAATTCATAGAAAAGCTCCTGCATTTGAGGAGCAGTCAACTACAACAGAAATTCTTGAAACAGGTATCAAAGTAGTAGATTTACTTTGTCCTTACCAGAAAGGTGGTAAAATCGGTTTATTCGGTGGAGCCGGTGTAGGTAAGACTGTATTAATTCAGGAATTAATTCGAAATATTGCAACAGAGCATGGTGGATATTCTGTATTTACCGGTGTAGGGGAACGTACCAGAGAAGGAAACGACCTTTACCATGAAATGAAGGATACCGGAGTTTTAAATAAAACAACCATGGTATTCGGACAGATGAACGAACCACCTGGAGCTCGTATGAGAGTTGGTCTTACAGGACTTACTATGGCGGAATATTTCCGTGATAAAGGTGGAAAGGACGTATTGTTATTTATTGACAATATCTTTCGTTTCACACAGGCTGGTTCTGAAGTTTCCGCGCTGCTTGGACGTATGCCATCAGCGGTAGGTTATCAGCCAACATTACAGACAGAAATGGGTGCATTACAGGAACGTATTACTTCCACAAAGAACGGTTCTATTACTTCCGTTCAGGCGGTATATGTGCCTGCCGATGACTTAACTGACCCGGCACCTGCAACAACATTCGCCCATCTGGATGCCACCACAGTTCTTTCACGTTCTATCGTAGAACTTGGTATTTATCCGGCGGTAGACCCATTGGAATCTACTTCACGTATTCTGGATCCTAGAATCGTAGGTGAAGAACATTACAAGGTTGCCCGTGGTGTACAGGAAATTCTTCAGAAATATAAAGAATTACAGGATATCATTGCAATTCTTGGTATGGACGAACTTTCCGAAGAAGATAAACTGGTTGTATCCCGTGCAAGAAAGGTACAGAGATTCTTATCTCAGCCATTCTTCGTTGCGGAACAGTTTACAGGAACGGAAGGAAGATATGTTCCGGTATCTGAAACAATTCAGGGATTCAAAGAAATTCTGGAAGGAAAATATGATGAAATTCCGGAAGGCTGTTTCTTAAATGCAGGAAACATTGATGATGTACTCGCCCGAGTGAAGTAAGGGGTGATAAAATGGCAGAATTAATGAAATTGCAGGTAATTTGTCCGGACAGGATATTTTACGAAGGGGAAGTTTCCATGGTGGAATTTAATACTACCGAAGGAGAAGTGGGTATTTACCCGAAACATATTCCATTGACTAGTATTCTGGCACCGGGAATTTTAACCATAACAGAAGAAAACGGCTTAAAAAATGCCGCACTTCATTCAGGCTTTGTTCAGATTCTTCCGGAAAAAGTCACTGTTATGGCAGAAGCTGCCGAATGGCCTCATGAAATTGATTTGGACAGAGCAGAAGCTGCCCGAGGCAGAGCCGAAGAACGAATCAAGACCCGAAGCGACAAAACGGATATTGCAAGAGCTGAAACTGCTTTGCAGAGGGCGATTGCGAGAATCAATGTAATTAAATAAAATTGTAAATGTATAAAAGACCTTTTATCTGGTAATACTTGGAACAAGTAGGAAAGATAGGAGGTCTTTTTATGAAGAAAATAATATCAGTATTGGCTTTGGTTTTGTGGTGTGTAGCCATTATTCAGGGAATAGATGCATTAAGCGGAGAAAAAGAAACGGAAGTAATTCAGGCATTTCACAGTATGAGCATGGCTCAGGAAAACAGCAAAATTCAGTCATATGGAAAGTATAATGGAGATTATCTGACTGTGGAAGAACAAAAGATTTTGTTGAAAACTATGGCAGAAGCACTGGGGATTGTGGATAATTACACATTGCAGGAAAACAGCGATGAGTATGGAAGACAGGTGACATTATTTCTGGATGGAGCTCAGGCAGACACTAAGATTGAATTTATAACTCAGGAAACGGAAGAAGAATCTCATTCCATGGAAGTAAACCAGTACCTAAAGACAGAGGTTCAGATTGAGAACTCCATTGAAAGCGCATTTTATTATAAGAATACAGTAGATATGCTTATGAGCCGTTATGCAGAAACACCTCAAACAGTGATTCGTATTAATGGCGAATATCAGGGAAATCTTGATACAGAGCAAAAGGATGCTCTTTCAGTACAGCTATTAGAGCAACTGAAGGCAGAAGTGGTGGTAGAACATAGAGAGGATACCTATGTGGTTTATGCATACACGCCAATGATTGAAGAGTACAAGAAAGTGGGAAAAGATAAAATAAATCTCACCATAGCCATTGTATATAATGAAGAATCCGATACCACCGAGGTGTTATTAGCTACACCATTGTTAAACGAAGATTTCTAAAAAGAAAGAACAAAAACGGACACAGTCGCATATATTAGTACTGTACTTTTGAATTAAACATGGAGGCAGTATGGAATATAAAAAGACTGTTTATGGCTCTAACGTAACACCGGTTCAGGGGGGACGTTCTTCAATGGAGGAACAGCCGTCAATGATGCCAGGAAGTTGCCCATGGATGATGCCGGGAAATAATTCATCCATGGAAGGTCAGCCAATGGTGATGCCGGGAGGCTGGCAACCAATGATGCCAATGAACGGATTTCCATCAAGAAATCAGCGTCAGCCAATGATGACACCATTTCCAATGTGGCCATCCAATATGGGAATGCCATATTACTATGGAAATTCTATGCAGGGAATGGAATTTACAGAAGAAGACCTTGATAAGGAATTGGAACAGATTATGGAAATGTATCCTTCCGCAGCAAAAGAAATCCAGAAAAAAGTCGTAGAAACCTGCGATGCCATTGATTACGAGGGCAGTATTTTGTACGACGAATACCCTGACAAATTTGTACTTAGCAAATACTGTGACAAAATTTGCGAAGCTATGGAACCGTCACAGGTAGAGATGTCATCAGAAACAGTAGAAAGTCAGGATATCAGTGCTTCCAGAAGACAACCATGCAGAAACTGCAGACCAAACGATGGAAGAAGGGATTTGATTGATGTGTTGTTTTTTAATGAAATGTTCCGTAGAAGATGCCGTAAAGGCAGATGTCACAGATGGTAAAGTAAAATAAGAGAAAAGGGCGCAGACTGAAAGTGGTTTGTGCCTTTTGTTTTGTGTCTGCAATATATTTACATTTGTTTTACGTAAACTTGAAATAGCGTTGATTATTGCTAAACAGTTGGCTGATAAAATGTGCATTGTCGAAACAATTTCTTTGCAAGTCCTTATAAGAGTGAGGATATGCAAGCAGGTAAAACAGCCTGTGAAAAATTATATGAAGAAAAGAGGAAACAAGCATGAAAAGAAGAAGTGTTGCAGTACTTCTTACTGTGAGTATGATACTTTCCAGCAACATTGGGGTGTCAGCGGCACAAACCAGCCCGGACGTTGGAGTACAAACAGTAGAACAGATGGAAATCGGAACAAGTGACAGTGTGGTAATACCTACCGCCAATGTAATGGATGTAGATTTTGCCAATGGTGATGCTACAGACAAATCTGAAATGGCAAACAGTTATAGTACAATAGGAAATCCAATCATTACAGAGAGCAGTGAGCTTCACAAAAATATAGTTCATTTTGATGGAAGTTCTGCATACATTTATCCATTTAATGATACAAAGTATGAAAATATTACAGATGCGGTAACTATTGAATGTATGTTCAAATATGACAGTATTCCATCCAGTGGTGAATATGATGTGTTCTCAAACCAGCAGTCAGGCGGTATCGGTCTTGGTGTAAATAATGGTGTATTGACATTTTTTGCTCATGTAGATGGTGGTTATAAAGAACCTACAGCTAAAATACAGGCAGGACAGTGGGTACATGCCATTGGTGTAGTGGACGGAAGTGCAGTAAAATTATATGTAAATGGAGAACTGGTTAGCCAGATTGCAGCCAATGGAGGAGTAAAATATCCATCCGGAGATGGTGCGAAAAACTTTGTAATTGGAGGCGACAGTGACGGCAGTAATGGAGTTTCGTCAAATGCGGAAGGTTACGTAAGTTTTGCAAGACTTTATGACAAAGCATTAAGCGATGAAGAAATCGCGGCATTAAATGATAAGGCATTTGAAGGAGCAGATATAGAAGAATTGCAGCCACAGCAGGTGAATCTCGGAATTGTTTCCGCAGAAACAGCTCCGGCAGGTGGAGAAATGAGCGTAAACCTTCATGCCAATGGAGCGGAAGTAGGCTCTGTGGACAAAATTACTTATGAACTTTCTTATGATTCTAATCTCTTTACATACAATGGTATACAGTATGGTGCATCTGGTGTAACTATTGATGATAGTACAGAAGGAAAATTAAAGGTGACTTACGAAGGAAGTCTTGCAACATCAGATTTTAAACAGTATGCTTCCACAAGACTTGGACAGGTGTTATTAAAAGTAAAAGAAGCAAATGCGAATACACAGACAACTCTTAAGGTGGAAAATTTCCAGGCATTTGTACAGGATGAAGAAGTAACTGAAAAGATGGACATGCCGCAGGCAGAGAAAAACGTGACTATCTATACAAAAGGTGATTTGGATTTAAATGGAGATGGCGTGGTAGGTGCCGGCGATGTGGCATTGGCAGGAAGTCAGGATGAGAAAAAAGCTATCGCCAAAGAAGCTGCGATTTATCCATATAAGCATGCAGTCATCTTAACAACTGACGGAGGTGGTTCTGCATGGCATCCGGACTGGATTTATTACACAGATTCCACCGAAACACTTCCAACCAAAACCTCTGATCCGGAAATTATGACAAAGCGTACAAATGAATATACAATGACATTATTTAATGAAGAGTTTGCAACAAGTTATACTGCTACAGCGGTAGAACCTTCTATTTCCGGTCAGAATTACAGTTCTATTATTCATGGAATTCCATGGACAGATGCGGATGTGACACATCAGGTAACCAATGACAGTGCAGGAAAAGAATATTATGGGGACTTTGGACTTGAAACAGCAAAATATCCATCTATGTTTAAGGCAGTACAGAGTGCATCTCCAAACCGCTCTACCGTAGCTTTTTCTGAATGGAAGCAGATTCTGAACGGAATTATTGAGCCGGATGCCGGTGTGGTTGGAAGACCATCTGCTTCTCAGGAAAGCTTTTATGATGTGGCAAATTACATTAAGAGTAGCGATTATCAGAATACAGCCATTGTTTACATGCAGAGCGACTGGATGGATCATGTGGGACACAGCACAGGATACTACAATGATACTTACTGGACAGAATACAAACAGTATGACGATTATTTCAAAGCGGTAGTAGATGCATTAAAAGAAACAGGGACCTATGATGAAACATTGATTATTGCCAATGCAGATCATGGCGGAAGTGGTACTGGACATGGCTCTACAGATCCTTCTAATATGGATGTATTTATCGGTATGGGAGGACAGACAGTAAATTCCGGACAGCGTCTGGAAGGCGGTAACAACTCTGATATTTCAGCGTTGGCTTTATACGGATTAAGAATAGAAAAGCCATCATCCATGACAGGAAAAGTATTTGATACCAGCGCATTCTTAACCCAGGAAGAAATGGTTAAAAAGAATCGTGATATTGAAAAAATAACATTTACAAGAAGTGGAAATGCAGGTACTTTAACACTTTCCAATGCAAAATCAGAAACCAGAGTTATTGATACGGTAATTAATCTGGCTGGAGCAACGGTAAAGAAAGTTGATGCAGCGGGAGGAACTATTCTTCGTCAGGAAGTAGAAGGCGACCAGTTGAAACTGACTATTTCTTACAGCACTCAGCCACAGAAGTTGGCAGAAATCACATTTGACAATGCAGTTTCTGACCAGTTGGAAGTAAATGAAATTATGTTAGGTACTTCTGAAGGTAAAGAAGTATATGCTGATTTGGAAAATAAAACAGAAACAGTTACTAACAACAATACTTCAAATTCAGAACAGAAAGAAACAGTTACCACTACTCCGGAAAAGACAGAAAACGAATCTGAAACAGCAAAAGAAGTAAAAAAAGGTGAAACATTCACAGCAGGAAACCTGAAGTATAAAGTAACAGCAAAAGGAAAAGTAGCAGTAACAGGCATGAAAAAGAAAACAGTAAAAAGTGCTGCAATTCCTGCAGAGGTAACTTACAAAGAAACAAAATTAAAGGTAACTTCTGTGTCAGCAAGTGCTTTCAAAAACTGTAAAAAGCTGCAAAAAGTAACTATTGGAAAGAACGTAACTTCTATTGGAAAATCAGCATTTTATGGTGACAAGCAGTTAAAGAAAATTGTAATCAAGTCAAAAGTTCTAAAAACGGTAGGAACCAAGGCGATCAAAGGAATCTCTAAGAAAGCAGTCATTCAGGTTCCGAAAAATAAAGTTACTTCCTACAAAAAACTCTTGAAAAAGGGTGGATTGACAAAGACTATGAAGGTTAAGAAATAGGAAGAGAATTAATAGAGGCATATCACACAGCGCTGTGATATGCCTTTTAATGCTTGTGCTGATAAAGGTATAGGAGGTACATGTTGTCCAGAGAAATAACTAGGAGTAAAGAATAATTTATAAATTAAAGAAATTTTTAGTTGAGGTTTTTCCCTAAAGGAATTAAGATATATAGTAAGAAAAAATTTAGGGAGGAACCATGGAATTATCAGAATTATTAAATAGCGCACTGACCGGTGAATTGACCGGCATTACCATCAGTAATGTAAAGTCCAGTGAGCTTGGAGAAAAAATAAAGATACGCCCGGTATTGTTGAAAGACCAGTTGAAATTTCAGGTAACCTTTTACCGGGGTACCAAAGTGATACATAAGAATTATGAAAAAAAAGAACTGCTTACGGATATTCCGCTGTGGCTTGGTGAATACTTTAAACAGATGCAGGCAGAATTTGGGGATATGCAGGCAAGTGTTTTAGTAAGCAAAAAAGGAAAAGTAACCATTAAAACAAAGCGTACAGGCTGTAAAAAGCAGGCTGTGCTGGAACATAACCGAAAGAAAAAGTATATTCTGGAAGAAGGAAAACCAGTACCGTTTCTGGTGGATTTGGGAGTAATGAGCCAGAATGGTAAAATTATTCATGCAAAATACGATAAATTCAAACAGATTAACCGTTATCTGGAATTTGTGGACGATATATTAGAGCAGCTTCCAAAAGACAGAGAAGTTACGATTGTGGATTTTGGATGTGGAAAATCTTATCTTACCTTTGCGCTGTATTACTTTTTGAGAGAATTAAAGGGATATCAGGTATCCATTATCGGACTGGATTTAAAGGAAGATGTCATTGAGCATTGCAATAAACTCAGTAAAAAATATGGATATCAGGAAAAATTAAAATTCTACGTGGGGGATATTGCAGGATATAACGCTTTGAATTCTGTAGATATGGTGGTAACACTGCATGCCTGCGATACAGCCACAGATTATGCTCTGGCAAAGGCAGTAGCCTGGGGTGCCAAAGTAATTCTGTCCGTTCCATGTTGTCAGCATGAAGTGAATAAACAGCTGCACAATGAAATGCTGGCGCCCCTGTTAAAATACGGATTAATCAAAGAGAGAATGGCAGCGTTGATGACAGATGCCATCCGTGCTGAACTTCTGGAAGAACAGGGCTATCAGGTTCAGGTAATGGAATTTATTGATATGGAGCATACACCGAAAAATATTTTGATTCGTGCGGTGAAAGACAAAAAAGCAGGAAGAAATCAGAAATTAGATAATTGTATGAAAGAACTTCATGTCCAGCCAACTTTAAGCAAGCTGTTAGAGAGGTAATGTGACAGATGGAGGTTATAGGATAGAATGAAAAAACACCTAGTAAAATTTACAGTGCTGTTTAGTATCTTTGTGCTTAGTGTAATAATTATCAGTAAAATCACTAATCAGGGAAATACAGATATGACAGCAGAAATGGCAAATGCCACGTATCCCGTACTTACCACTATGGTGGGAGGATATGAAACAAACCGGCTTCACGGGTATGCAGATGAAATGCAGGCTCAGTATATGAGAGATACCATCACACCTCTAAGCGAAGACCGTAAGCTTACCATTCAGGTAAAAGAAACAGAACTGGATATTCAAGATATTTCTTATGAAGTCAGAAGTCTGGATACCACAAGGCTTGTGGAAGATAATAAGATAAGCAATTTTGAAACCACAGATGGAGGAATACAGGCAGAAATCCCTATCAAAGATTTGATTGATAAGGGAACGGAATATATTCTAACGATTGTGCTTCACTGCGAAGGAAAGCAGGAAATCCGTTATTATACAAGAATCGTGTTGATGGAGAGCAATCATGCAAAAGAACTGATAGAATTTTCACAGGATTTACAGGGAAAAATATATAACAGAGATAAAAGTGCTTCTGAGGATATTGTAAAATATCTGGAATCCAATGCAAGTGGAGATAATTCTACCTACCAGTATGTAAATATCCACTCCAATTACGATCAGGTTACCTGGGGAGAATTGGATGTGACAATAGAATCCGAAACCGTTCCGCAGATAAAAGAACTGTCCGACAGCATAGGAACCATCAATTACAATTACGTGGTTTCTGTGGAAAATGAGAATGGTGGTAAGGATTATCTGAATGTGGAAGAATATTATTATATCCGATATACTTCCAACCGAATGTATTTGCTGGATTATGAGCGTTTTGCCAGTGAAATGTTTACGCCGGCAAAAGAACGTTTTGATGAAAACGACATTAATCTGGGAATTATTGATGAAGATGTAGTTTACGAAGAAAATATGGATGGAACCATTGTAAGCTTCGTTCAGGAAAATACATTATGGCAGTACAATAACAACACAGACAGAATTATAAAAGTATTTGGATTTTTCAATAACAATGTGGCAGATGTGCGGGACACATACGACCAGCACAAAGTAAAAATAGTAAGCATGGATGAAAATGGAAACATGCATTTTATGGTGTGTGGTTATATGAACAGGGGACGCCACGAAGGGGAAACCGGAATTGCCATGTACTATTATGACAGCACCATTAACTGTATTGAAGAACAGGTATTTTTGCCGAGTACCAAGCCATATCAGTTGTTAAAAGAAGATATTGATAACCTTATTTTTGTAAATAAAAATAATCAAATGTATATTTATCTGGATGAAAGCCTGTATGAAATTGATTTAACTACTCATACTTATGAAGTGGTGGTAAGCGGGCTGAAAGAGGAAACTTATACGGTATCTCAAGATAACAGCATGTTTGCATGGCAGGAAGAATTAAATAAGTACAATTCTCAGGTGATTAATGTATTATCTCTGCAGGACGGAGCAAGTTATCAGGTAACTGCAGGAAATCAGGAATGTATTGCCCCATTAGGATTTATGCAGCAGGATTTTATTTATGGAATTGCCACAAAAGACGATATAAAATATGATGTAACCGGTGTAATGAGATTTCCGATGCATGCTATTTGTATCCGTAATGAAAAGGAAGAAGAAATCACTTACAGCAGAAATGGTATTTACATTATGGGGACCAGCCTGAAAGATAATGTAATTCAGCTGGAACGCTACGAAAAACTTTCCGATGGCTCATACAAAGAAGTGGACAGCGACAGTATCATGAATAATGATTTTGTGGAAAGTGCCAATGTGAGCCTTGCTCAGAAGGTAACGGAGGAGCGCAAGACAGAGTATAAGTTAGAACTGGCATACGACATTACAGAATCCCAGCCTAAGCTCTTAACGCCTCGAGAAGTGGTGTACGAAGAATCCAGAAGTGTAGAAATGGATGAAAAGCAGGAAAATAGTACGGAAACATACTATTATGTGTATGCCCGCTATGGAATGATGGGAGTATATACCGATGCTGCTCAGGCAATTGAAACAGCCAACAATTATTCCGGTGTAGTATTAAACAAAAATCAAAATTATATCTGGGAAAAAATCAAACATCAGACCAGAGCCAATATCAATCAGGTATCCGTATCCAGCACTGAGGGCGGAAGCAGTTTGGGAATCTGTCTGACACAGATGTTAACGGCAGCGGGTTATACAGTGGATGCAAAACCTCTATTAGCTCAGGGCGAACCCCCATTATCCATATTGAATAAGTATGTGGAAGGAGATGTGCTGGATTTAACGGGCTTAAGTGTAGACCAGGTACTGTATTATGTCAGCAGGGGATATCCTGTATTGGCTGTATTAGGCGAAAATAAAGGTGTTCTGATTGTGGGATACGATGAATTTAATGTATTGATTCTGGACCCGTCAAACAGCACAGAACCATATAAAAAAGGACTGAATGACAGTCGTGAATATTTTGACAGCTTAGGAAATAATTTTATCAGTTTTGTAAAATAGGAGGTAACCCATGGACGCAAGAATAAAAAAACTGGCAGAAAATTTAGTGACTTATTCCTGTAAAGTAAAAGAAGGCGAAAAAGTATATATTAATTATATTGGCAGGGAAACAGAAAGCCTGGCAAGGGCTGTGATTAAAGAAGTGTATAAGGCAAAGGGAAAACCTTTTGTACACTATATCAGCAACGAAGTGTTAAGAGAAGTGTTGTTAAACTGCGATGAAGAACAGTTAAAGCTGATGGCAGAAATCGATGCTTTGGAAATGTCAAAAATGGATTGCTATATTGGCATTCGTGGCGCAGACAATGTTTCTGAACTTTCCGATGTACCGGAAGATAAAATGAAGCTTTACAATCAGTTATATCAGACTCCGGTGCACCATGAAATTCGTGTGCCAAAGACAAGATGGGTAGTACTTCGTTATCCAAATCATGCTATGGCGCAGCTTGCATGCACCAGTACAGAAGCTTTTGAAGATTTTTATTATGAAGTATGTAATCTGGATTATTCTAAGATGAATGAGGCGATGAAATCACTGGTAAATCTTATGAATAAGACAGATAAAGTCAGAATGACAGGACCGGGAACAGATATCAGCTTTTCCATCAAGGACATTCCTGCAATTCCTTGTGCCGGAGAATTAAATATTCCGGACGGAGAAGTATATACAGCTCCGGTAAGAGATTCCGTAAACGGAACAATTCAGTACAATGCACCATCCATTTATCAGGGATTTACCTTTGAAAATGTATGCCTTACTTTTGAAAATGGTAAAATTGTAAAGGCGACTGCCAACGATACAGAGCGTATTAACCAAATATTTGATATAGATGAAGGGGCAAGATATATTGGAGAATTTGCAATTGGGGTAAATCCATATATCTTATCTCCAATGAAGGACATTTTGTTCGATGAAAAAATTTGTGGTTCCATTCATTTTACACCGGGAAATTGTTATGATGAAGCACCAAACGGAAATACATCAGCAATTCACTGGGATTTAGTATGGATTCAAAGACCGGAATACGGTGGTGGGGAAATATACTTTGATGATGTGCTAATTCGTAAGGATGGAAGATTTGTAATTCCGGAACTGGAATGTCTGAATCCGGAAAATTTAAAGTAGTATATTTATAAAAAATAAATATAAAAACAAAAAGAAAAAAGCGGTGGGGCAGAGTTGCCCCATATCCGCAGTAATGAGGTGGTATTATGGGTAAAAAAGAAGACAAAAAACTAATTGAAGCAATTCGTGACATGGAGCCTATTCAGGGGATAGCTGGGGATGAAGAATTAAAGAAAATTCATTATCGTTTAAGCAACGGAAAAAGCCAGTTTGAAAATGCGGCTTCCAAGACAATGAGTTCTGTAATGAAAGTCAGTGCATTGGATTTAACTTTGGGCTACTGTGCTGAAAAAATGGAAACAATCAGTGATGGCTTAAACGATGCATCCGGGAAAATTGCAGAAACGGCGACTGTTACAGCAGACATTACAGGACAGGTTACTGAGGCACATGAAGCATTGGTGCAGTCCATTGTAAGAATTTCGGGTGATACATCAGAAATTACTGCTGAAATTGAAAAAAGTGATGAGAAGCTCAATGACATTGCTAATGCAACAACTAAAACTATGGCGGAATCTTATACCATGAAAGAAGATATGAATTCTTTGTTGGAAGTCATTCGCAATATGCAGGAAGTTATTGCATCCATCAATAACATTTCCGGTCAGACCAACCTGTTGGCTTTAAATGCGTCTATTGAGGCGGCAAGAGCCGGGGAAGCCGGAAAAGGATTTGCCGTGGTTGCGGATGAAATCAGAAAGCTTTCAGAAGAAACCAAGAATCTGACAGACAGTATGGAAAAGTTTGTAGGTAGAGTAGAGCAGGCATCTAACAAGAGTGCGGAAAGTGTACAAGAAACCGTAGATTCTCTGGAAAAAATCAAAGAAAAATTAGAAGAAGTAAGAGAAGTAAATCACTGTAATTTCGTGATGATAGACAATATTAATACGGAAATTACCAGTGTGGCAGCGGCAAGTGAAGAAATCAGCAGCTCTATGAATGAAGTGGATGCTCAGGCAGGAAGACTGAAAGAAGATATCCAGATAATCAAAGAAAATGCAGGAGTATCTTATACAATCAGTAAAAGCTTAAAAGAAGTTGTAAAACCATTGGGCGCTATTGAACATGAACTGACAGAAGCCACAGATATTATTGGAATTATGTCAGAAGACCGATTCTATATGCTGGAAAACAATGAATTTAAAAAACAGGTTTCCGGTGCTATTGATGCTCATAAAGCATGGGTAGAAACCGTAGAAGGCATTGTAAGCAGTGGAAATGTGGTGCCGCTTCAGACAAATTACAAAAAATGTGGATTTGGACATTTCTATTATTCCATGCGGCCAAAGAAAGCAGATGTTTTAAAAATTTGGAAAGAAATTGGGGAACATCACAGTGTTTTACATAAAAACGGAGAGGAAATTATCCGATTAGTAAATGCCGGAAATCAAAGCCGTGCAGAAGCTGTATTAAAAGAAACCGTAAACTTATCTCAGGTGTTGATAGGTGAGTTCCAGAAGATAATTGATTTAACAGAAGGTTATTCCAAAGTCGGAAAGAATATATTTGAAGTATAAAAGCAAAGGCAGCATTTCCCTGAGTGGTAAGTGCTGCCTTAATTTTATTCATCTGATAATTGGCTGGCAATCTGCGGGAAAACTTCCACAGAACGCTTTAAAATGCCATGCATATAAGCAATGGCAGTTCCGTAATTTGTCATTGGTATCTGCTGTTCGGCGGCAATGGAAAGTCGCTGTTTCATTTCCTTTTCATTAATCATGCAGCCGCCACAGTGGATGATTAACTGATATTTTGATACATTTTCCGGAAAATCCCTACCGTTGGTAAATTCAAAGTGAAGATTTTTTTCGGTGTATTTGCGAATCCAGTTAGGTAACTTTTCTGTGCCGATATCTCCACATTGGCGATGATGAGTACAGCTTTCCGAAATAAGCACATAGTCACCATTTTCCAAAGAATCCAGTGCTTTTGCACCTTGCACGGCAGCCTCTAAATTTCCCTTATATCTTGCAAATAAAATAGAGAAAGAAGTCAATAGAATATCTTCCGGAGTGTCTTTCGCTACCTTTTCAAAGGCTTGACTGTCAGTGATTACAAGCTTAGGTTTTTTATTTAACTGTTCTAATGTGGTTTTTAACTGGTTTTCCTTCACTACAATAGAAACAGCATCTGCTTCTAAAATATCTCGGATAGTCTGTTGCTGGGGCAGAATCAGACGTCCCTTTGGTGCAGCGTTGTCGATAGGAGTTACCAGGACAACCAAATCGGAAGGTTCTAGTAAATCGGCCACCAGAATACGTTCTTCCGCCGATGGTTTCACCTGAGCGGCAATCAATTCCTTGAGCTGCATTATATTCAGCCCGGATTTAGCGCTGACACCAATGCAGTGTTCACGAATATCGTAAGGAATTGGCGGTTCGCACAAATCCGCTTTGTTAAAGGCTACCACATAAGGAAGTTTTTTGGCACGGAATCGTTCCATTAATTTTACATCAAGCTCAGTAATGCCCTTGCTGCTGTCCACAATCAATAAAGCAATATCAGTTTTATTTAACACCTGATATGTTTTCTGGATTCGGAGAGTTCCAAGACTGCCCTCGTCATCCAGACCGGCAGTATCAATCAATACCACAGGTCCCAAAGGCAGCAGTTCCATGGATTTGTAAACCGGGTCTGTTGTGGTTCCCTCGAATTCCGAAACAATGGAAAGCTGCTGGTTGGTTATGGCATTGATAATACTGGATTTTCCTACATTTCTTCGCCCAAATAATGCAATATGCACTCGTTCGGAGGATGGTGTGTGATTTAATGACATGTAAATACCTCCTTAAGGGATTAGAAACGGAAATCTCTCTGTCCTTGTTTAATTTGTTCCAGATTTTTTAATACAATTTCTCGCACTTTTTCATTTGGTATATTTTCAATTTCCTGAAGAATCAACTGTTCACCCACATCTTTTGTATCCGTAGACGCATAATCCTGCAAATATTCCTGTAACGTCATTAATGCATTTGGATGACAGCAGTTTTGAATTTGTCCACTCTTACAAAGACTCATAAAGCGGTCACCGGTACGGCCTTCACGATAGCAGGCAGTACAGAAACTAGGGATGTAACCTAATTTGATTAACCAATTCACTACTTCGTCTAAAGAACGGGTGTCGCTTACATCGAACTGAGCAGAATTATCTTCCGGAAGTTCTGGTTCTACATAACCACCTACGCTGGTACGGGAACCGCCGCTAATCTGAGATACGCCCAGATGAAGCAAACGTTCTCTACATTTTTGACTTTCTCTGGTAGAAACAATCATTCCTGTATAAGGAACACTGATACGAATACAAGCTACAAGTTTAGCAAAAGTATCATCGTCGATACCATTATCAAAGGTATCCGGATCAATGTCATCTGCGCGGCGGATACGTGGAACGCTGATGGTATGAGGTCCCACACCATAAACTGCTTCCAGATGTTCTGCATGCATCAGCAGACCGGCAAATTCATAACGGTACAGTTCCAAGCCAAACAATACACCGATGCCCACATCGTCAATACCGCCTTCCATGGCACGGTCCATGGCTTCTGTGTGATAGGCATAATCGTGTTTTGGTCCGGTTGGATGAAGCTTTTCATAGCTTTCTTTATGATAAGTTTCCTGAAATAAAATATAAGTTCCGATACCGGCTTCTTTTAATTTGCGGTAGTTTTCCACTGTAGTGGCAGCAATATTTACATTGACACGGCGGATAGCACCGTTTTTATGTTTAATGCTGTAAATGGTTTTAATACTTTCCAGAACATATTCGATTGGATTGTTTACTGGGTCTTCACCGGTTTCCAAAGCCAGTCGCTTATGTCCCATATCCTGCAGGGCAATTACCTCCTGACGGATTTCTTCCTGAGTAAGTTTCTTTCTGGCAATATGAGTGTTAGAAGTGTGATATGGGCAGTAAACACAGCCGTTCACACAATAATTGGAAAGATACAAAGGTGCAAACATTACAATACGATTGCCGTAAAAATCCTTTTTAATCTGCTCTGCCAACTGAAAAATTTCCTCATTTTTTTCCGGAATATTACAATCCAAAAGAACCAATGCCTCACGATGTGATAATCCCTTACGTAAACGGGCCTTGTCCAGAATTTGATCAATAAGCTCTATATTATTTTTGTTTTTCTCTGCATATGCAAGAGTTTCCAAAATTTCCTCATGATTAATAAAATCCTCCGCCCTCTTTGATGTTACCTGATACATTATTATATACTCCTTTCCCAATATGAGATAGTAAATACACTCTCCAGGTTATAGTATACTACCTTTTTGGGGAGTTGGAAAGGGAGAAAAAGGTAACAGATTGAGTGTGCGAATTACACAAAAAAAACTTGTGTATATATGAAAATGTGGTAAAATAATATATAAGAACGCGTTGGGAAGGAGAAAGGTATATGGGATTATTTGGGAAAAAAGAAAAAGAAAACGTGAACGAAAACAGAGTTGAGGTTAATTTGTCAGAAATTTCTGCGCCAGTGAAACAAATTGGGGAATTTGTTAAGAAGAAAGAGGCGGAAATTTCAAGAGATGAGAAGCAGTTGCTTGGAAAAGTAGAAGATATCAGAAACAGTTTTTATGATATTGCAAAACAGTCAGAAGATATCGAGAGTGCTGTGGATGGACTTCAGGGTAATTTCAAAGAAATTGATGATGTTCAGAGCGAGATGTCACGCAGTATGGAGAGCGTATTTGCTACAATATCAGAAGCTTCCAATAATATTGAGAAGTTAGAGCAGAACTCTCTGGCAGTGGAAGAAAAATTCGAGGAAATTCAGAATGTATTTAATGAATTCCAGAAAAGTTTCGATGAAATTAAAGATACTATGCAGGCAATTATTGGTATTGCCAATCAGACAAACATGTTGGCATTGAATGCGTCTATCGAAGCAGCAAGAGCTGGTGAAAATGGTAAAGGTTTTGCCGTTGTTGCTGATCAGGTAAATGCATTGGCAGGACAGATTAAGGTACTGGTTGGAGATGTTAACTCCAGTATGGAAACTTTACAGAACAATTCAGAACATTTGGATACTTCTATGGGACAGGCCCAGAAGGCATTAAGTGTTTCCAAAGAAAAAGTAGAAGAAACACAGCAGGTATTTATGAAAATAGAAGAATCCGGAAAGAGTGTAGGAGATATCAGAAGCACATTAGACAGTGCAGTAGATAATTGCATTTCTAAATTTGATGAAGTAAGAAACACTGTATCCAATACAGTACATACCATTGGAAGTGTTGCTGATACCATGGATAAGATGGATAATCCTGGTCAGACAGACTACGGTTACTCATACATTAAAGAATTGGTAGACGAAATTCAGCCTAAGATTGACAAGTACAGCAAATAATAAAATAATAAAATAATGGGATAGAAAGCTGCATGCAAGCCATGCAGCTTTTTGCTGTCTGTAAGTAATTTACTTTAGAAAACCTTTAGAAATATGTCTAAAAATTCACAATCTTTATATTGATTTGTAAATGAAAACTCTCTATAATAAATTGGAAAAGAAAAAGCAAAATGAAACGTGTAAAAGTAACTTACTTGGGAAGAATAAATTTGCAAGATTAGTATATGCAGTGTTTCTGGGAAAAGCATGGAGGAAAAGTGTATGGACAACAACAATTCCAATAATAACAACGGGCAAAATCAGAAAGGTCCCCAGACGTTTATTATATTGGCTGTAGCCGCAATTATTACACTAATGTTATTTAGCTTTATAAATAATTTAGTAGAAGATAGTTCAAAGAAACAGATAACATACAATGAGTTTCTTGAAATGGTAGACAATGGACAGGTGAAGAGCGTAACAATCGGCAGTGACAGCATTACCATCATACCGGGTACGAAAAACGGTGACAAGGGAAATGTCCTTGCAGTGCCATTAATTACTTATTATACCGGTATTGTGGAAGATGATACTTTGACACAACATCTGATAGATGCCGGAGTTAGCGTCAATGGAGAAATTCCAGACAGAGTTGGATTTGTGGAGTCTATATTGATGTCTATTTTACCATTGCTATTATTCTGGTTACTCTTAAGCTTCCTCTTTAGCAAAATGGCAAAGGGTGGCAGCATGATGGGCGTAGGAAAAAGCAATGCCAAAGTATATGTAGAAAAAGAAACAGGAATTACCTTTAAAGATGTGGCGGGGGAAGACGAGGCGAAAGAATCCCTTCAGGAAGTGGTAGATTTCCTGCACAACCCTGCAAAATATGCAAAAATCGGAGCAAAGCTTCCAAAGGGAGCATTATTGGTTGGACCTCCTGGAACAGGTAAAACACTTCTTGCCAAAGCAGTGGCAGGGGAAGCAAAAGTACCATTTTTCTCCATGGCAGGTTCTGACTTTGTAGAAATGTTCGTAGGTGTAGGTGCTTCCAGAGTAAGAGATTTATTTAAGGAAGCACAGAAAGCAGCACCATGTATTATTTTTATTGATGAAATTGATGCTATTGGTAAAAGTAGAGATGCCAGATACGGCGGTGACAGTGAACGTGAGCAGACATTGAACCAGTTGCTGGCAGAAATGGATGGTTTTGATACATCCAAAGGTATTTTGATTTTAGCGGCAACAAACCGTCCGGAAGTACTGGATAAAGCCCTTCTTCGTCCGGGACGTTTTGACCGCCGTGTGATTGTAGATAAACCGGACTTAAAGGGACGTGTAGAAATCTTGAAAGTGCATGCCAAAGATGTACTGATGGACGATACGGTAGATTTGGATGCAATCGCATTGGCAACTTCAGGAGCTGTAGGTTCTGACCTTGCCAATATGATTAACGAAGCTGCCATCAACGCAGTAAAACATGGAAGAAATGTGGTATCCCAGTCAGATTTATTTGAAGCAGTGGAAGTGGTACTGGTGGGTAAAGAAAAGAAAGACCGCATTATGAGTGCGGAAGAGAGAAGAATTGTTTCTTACCACGAAGTCGGCCATGCGTTAATCAGCGCGTTGGAAAAAGATGCAGAACCGGTACAGAAGATCACCATTGTGCCAAGAACTATGGGCGCGTTGGGATATGTTATGAATGTTCCGGAAGAAGAAAAATACTTAAATACAGAAAAAGAACTTCGTACTATGCTTGTGAAATTTTTAGCAGGTCGTGCGGCAGAAGAAATTGTATTTGATACTGTAACCACAGGGGCTTCCAACGATATCGAAAAAGCGACAGAAATAGCCCGTGCCATGGTAACCCAGTACGGTATGTCAGAGAAATTCGGCTTAATCGGTTTAGAAACCGTAGAAAGTAAATATCTGGATGGAAAAGCAGCAATGCACTGCGGTGACGCAACGGCTGCTGAAGTAGATCAGGAAGTTATGAAGCTTTTGAGGGAAAGTTACGAACGTGCCAAAGAACTGCTTACAGAAAACAGAGAAGCTTTGGATAAAATTGCAGAATTTCTGATTGAAAAAGAAACTATCACAGGTAAAGAGTTTATGAAGATTTTCCGTGAAATCAAAGGTATTCCGGAAGAAGAGGAAAAAGAATCAGCGGAAATCATAGATGTAACAGAAGTTACAGAAATAGAAGAAACAGATTCCAAGGAAAAGGCTGAAAGCGAAAAAGTAACTGTAAACATTGTGAAAGAAGAAGAACAGAATGTTTAATATAGAAGAAGAATTAAAAAAACTTCCGGCTTCTCCCGGCGTATATATTATGCATGATGATAAAGATGCAATTATATATGTAGGGAAAGCCATCAGCTTAAAAAATCGTGTGCGCCAGTATTTCCAAAGCAGTCGGAATAAGAGCGCAAAAATCGAAAGCATGGTAAGCCATATTGCCAGATTCGAATACATTATTACAGATTCGGAAATGGAAGCATTGGTGTTGGAATGTAATCTGATTAAAGAGCATCGCCCAAAATACAATACCATGCTGGTAGATGACAAAACCTATCCATATATAAAAGTAACCGTAGCGGAGAATTATCCAAGAGTATTATTTACCAGAATGGCAAAAAAGGATAAGTCCCGCTATTTTGGTCCTTACACCAGTGCGCAGGCAGTAAAAGACACCATAGAACTGCTTCGGAAAATGTACAAAATCAGGACATGTAATAAAAGCATCAAAGAAGGGGAAAATAATGACCGACCTTGTTTGTATTACCATATGAAACAGTGTGATGCTCCGTGTAATCATTACATTTCCAAAGAAGAATATGGGGAAAATATTAAAAAAGTAATCGAATTTCTAAATGGAAATTACGCAGATACGCTGAAAAATCTCACAGAAAAAATGCAGAAGGCTTCCGACGAAATGAATTACGAAGAAGCTATTGTATACCGGGATTTGATTAACAGTGTAAAAGCCATTGCCCAGAAACAGAAAATTACAGACAGTAACAATCTGGAAAACAGAGATGTGCTGGCATTGGCCACCGAAGGCGAAGATGGCATCATGCAGGTATTCTTTATTCGGGATGGAAAACTGATTGGAAGAGAACATTTTCATATGAATATTCCGGTGGGGGAAAGTAGCGCCCAGACAATAGTTAGTTTCATCAAACAGTTTTATGCCGGAACGCCATTTATTCCAAAAGAATTAATGCTGCAGGAAGAAATTCAGGAGCAGGAAATTCTTGAGGAGTGGCTTACCACCAAGCGGGGGCAGAGGGTACATATCCGTGTTCCGAAGAAAGGTACCAAGGAGCGGATGGTGGAGCTTGCCAAACGAAATGCCGCACTGGTACTTGCTCAGGATAAAGAAAGAATCAAACGAGAAGAAGGCAGAACCATCGGAGCCATGAAAGAAATTTCAGATTTGTTAGGGTTAGAACACATCAACCGAGTGGAAGCTTTCGATATTTCCAACATCAGCGGTTACAATTCCGTGGGTTCCATGATTGTATATGAAAAGGGAAAACCGAAAAACAGCGATTATCGTAAATTCAAGATTAAATCGGTGGAAGGTCCGGATGACTACGCCAGCATGGAAGAAGTGCTGACCAGACGTTTTCTTCATGGAATGGAAGAAAAGAAAGAGATGGAAGCAAAACAGTTGGGAGATGAACTGGGAAGTTTCACAAAATTTCCGGATTTGATTATGATGGACGGTGGAAAAGGTCAGGTGCATATTGCGGAAAAGGTGTTGGATGAACTGCATCTGAATATTCCGGTTTGTGGAATGGTAAAAGATGATAACCACAGAACGAGAGGACTGTATTTTCACGATGTGGAATTGCTGATAGATACACATTCCGAAGGGTTTAAGCTGATTACCAGAATACAGGATGAAGCCCACCGCTTTGCCATTGAATTTCATCGTTCCCTGCGAAGCAAAACTCAGGTACATTCCATTCTGGATGATATTGAAGGAATTGGTGAAAAACGAAGAAAAGCACTGCTTCGAAGATTTAAATCCGTAGAAAAGATAAAAGAGGCTACCATAGAAGAACTGGCATTGACAGAAAGTATGAACCAGAAAGCTGCCGAAACAGTATATGCTTTTTTTCATAAATAGAAAGTTTGACCAATTATAAAATGAAAAGCCGTAAGACGGAATTGTGTTCCGTTTTACGGCTTTTGAGATTCATGCTATTCAGCTAATACAAAATGCTCAATAAGAGCTTTTAAGTTTTCGGACTGTGCAGAAAGTTCTTCGCTGGTAGCGGAAGTTTCTTCTGCAGAAGCGGAGTTGCTCTGAACAACTTCAGCAATCTGTTCGATTCCAAGTTTAACCTGTGCCATGGTTTCTGCCTGATTTGCAGAAAGAGTGCTGGATTCTTTGGAAGCGGCAGCTAACTGCTTGATACCTTCCATTACTTCTTCCAATGCAGCGGCGGTTTTCGTAGTGATTTCATTACCGGAACCGATTTCTGTTAAGGATTTGGCAATCAGTTCTCTTGTATTAACAGCGGATTTTGCACTGTCTGTTGCCAGTTTTCCAATCTGATCAGCAACTACAGCAAAACCTTTTCCGGCTTCTCCTGCTCTTGCAGCCTCGATGGAAGCATTTAAAGAAAGGAGATTTGTCTGAGATGCAATGTCTTCGATTTCTCCAATAATGCTTTCGATTTCTTGAGAAGTTACGGTAATACGTTCCATAGCTTGGGTGAGCAGTTCCATTTCCTTACTGCTTTGCATAGCAACTTTTGCAAATTCTTCTGCACTCTTAAAGGCTTCATCTGCTTTGTGTGCACTATCTACGGCAGTATCGGCAACACCTTCAATGGTAGCGGTTAATTCTTGAACGGCTCCCGCCTGACTTGTTGCACCTTCTGCTAATGTCTGGGCATTTTCAGCCAGTTGGGTTGCACCTAAAGCCACTTGGTCTGCACCTTCGTTAACTTGTGCAAGAGTTGCGCTGAGAGATTTAATAATGTTTTCAATGGCTTCTTTTAATTCAACAAAATCTCCATAAAATTCTACGTCCGGACGAACTGTAAAATTACCGTTACCTATTTCAGAAAGTCCATATTTGATACAGTCGATATAGATACGAAGTCGCTCCATTGCCTGATTAAAGCTTTCTGCCATTTCCCCAATTTCATCATGGGAATCTATTTCCACTTTAACACTTAAGTTACCAAGGGCAAGTTGTTTGGCTGCTTCCTCTACCTTTATAATTGGCTCAGAGAAATCTTTGGCAGTATAACGGGCAAACATGGAAGATAAAACAAATACTACCACAATGATTGCCACAACAATAAGAGTCAGTACGATGCTTAATGTAGAAAGGGAAGTAGATTTTTTATTTCCCATTTCCTTATTTAATGTTAATAAATCATCGGAAGCCTGCATTACTTCCATTAGAATTGGAATGGCTTCTTTACGGAACATTTCCAGTGCTTCATCATTTTGATTTGCGATACCAAGTTCGATTGCTTTGTCACGAATAGTTAAATATTCCGGATATTTGGTGTATATAATATCCATTAAAGCCCGTTCCTCTTCGTTTTCCAGTTTTTCTTCAAATGCGGCCAGATAATAGTCGATTTTTTCATCAGATTCTTCCAAGGATGCCTTAGCACTTGCAATTTCGTCTTCGTCTTCTAATATAATAATATCTCGCACGAAAGCGGCACTTTTATTCAAGTATACATTATATTCCCCAATATCACCTTGAATAAAACCATTTTGTACAAGGGCAGTGCTGTACTGGTTGTCAAGTATTAAGAGTAAAAATACACTTATGATACCGGCAAGACTTGCCAGACCAACCACACCAAGGAAACTAGTAAATAAACGCTGTTTTACATTCATATTTTTTAGTTTTTTCATAGCTATCCCTCCATTTACCTCATCAAGATTATGTGTAGGGATATTATATCATTATTTGTGCATGTTCGTCAATTTATGTCGATAAAAAAATAGAAATATTGTGCAAATGGCATAAAATAATTTGAAGAAAAACGGTGTTTTGCATAAATATACATTTTTCATGAATTTCAAAATTATATGGAGAGGAATTTAGGATTCTAATTTACAGTGGGACATACTTGTGTTAAAATGGACTTATATTGTGTAGCGAAAGGGGATTTACGTATGCAGTGTATCAAAATACCAAAATTAATTGAGAAGATGAATTTGAGAAATCTCACACCGGAGATTTCATTAGAGGAGAGTAGAATTACAATTCCGGATATTAACAGACCGGCGTTGCAGTTAACCGGATATTTTGAACATTTTGAAAATGAACGTGTACAGATTATTGGATATGTAGAATATACATATTTACAGGGTTTATCCAGAGAAAGAAAATTAGAAATTTATGAGCAGTTTTTAGGTTATAAAATGCCTTGTGTTATTTACTGTAGTAAGGCAGAACCGGATGAAGATATGCTTCGTCTTGCCAGAGAACACGGAATTCCGATTCTGGCAACCACACAGTCTACTTCATCTTTTATGGCGGAAATTATCCGTTGGCAGAAAGTAGAACTGGCACCTTGCATTAGTATTCATGGCGTTTTGGTAGACGTTTACGGTGAAGGTTTATTGATTATGGGTGAAAGTGGTATCGGTAAAAGTGAAGCTGCGCTGGAATTGATTAAACGTGGACACCGTCTTGTAACAGATGACGTGGTGGAAATCAGAAAAGTCAGCGATGAAACTTTGATTGGTACAGCACCGGATATCACCAGACACTTTATTGAGCTGCGAGGCATTGGTATCGTGGACGTAAAGAATTTGTTCGGTGTAGAAAGTGTTAAGGAAACCCAGTCTATTGATTTGGTAATTAAATTAGAGGACTGGAACAAAGACAGAGAATATGACCGTCTTGGACTGGAAGAAGAATATATCGAATTCTTAGGAAACAAAGTAGTATGTCATTCTATTCCGATTCGTCCGGGCCGTAATCTTGCAGTAATTTGTGAAACCGCGGCTGTAAACTACCGTCAGAAGAAGATGGGTTACAATGCAGCCAAAGAATTATATAACAGAGTACAAAACAGTCTGACACAGAAATCAGAAGACTAAGGAGAGCAGGAGGAAGACATGAAGTATTGTTTTGGTATTGACGTTGGAGGAACAACAGTAAAATTAGGTTTGTTTGATACAGAGGGAACTGTCCTTGATAAATGGGAAATCAAGACACGTTCTGAAAACGGTGGTGTCAATGTACTTCCTGACATTGCAGCAGCAGTGAAGGGGAAAATGGAAGAAAAAGGAATTGAAACAGCAGATGTAGTTGGTGCAGGAATCGGTGTTCCGGGACCAGTGACAAATGATGGATATATCAACAAGGCAGTAAACCTTGGATGGAATGAAAGATTTAATGTGGAAGAAAAACTTTCTTCCCTGTTAGGACTTCCGGTAAAAGCCGGAAATGATGCCAATGTGGCAGCCCTTGGAGAAATGTGGAAGGGCGGCGGCGCCGGTGCAGAAAATGTGGTATTTGTAACCCTTGGAACCGGAGTTGGCGGTGGTATCATTATCGGTGGAAAAATCGTTACAGGTTCTCATGGAGCCGGCGGTGAAATCGGACATATCCATGTGGAAGACAATGAAACAGACAGCTGTGGATGTGGAAATCATGGATGTTTAGAGCAGTACGCTTCAGCTACCGGTGTAGTACGTATTGCAAATAAGCTTTTGAAAGAAACAGAAGAAGATACAGTTCTTCGTAACGGTGAAGTGTCTGCAAAAACTGTATTTGATGCAGTAAAAGCAGGAGATGCTTTTGCTATCAAAGTAGCAGAACAGTTTGGTAAATATTTAGGAACAGCTCTTGCAAATATTTCTGCCATTGTGGACCCGGAAGTATTTGTAATCGGCGGTGGCGTATCCAAAGCAGGAGATGTGCTGTTGGAGTACATTAAGAAATATTATGTACCAACTGCATTCCACGGATGTCGTGAAACAAGATTTGAACTGGCAAAACTGGGAAATGATGCAGGAATTTACGGAACAGCCCGTTTGATTTTAGACAAATAATTATTAGGCACAGGTTAACCTGTGCCTTTATGAATTTTTGAATAGGAAAGAGAGGACAATTAGGATGAAATTAGGATTTATTGGTTGCGGTAATATGGCAAGTGCTATGATTGGCGGTATTATTGCTAAGGGTTTGTATAAAGCGGAAGATATTATTGTATCCGATGCATTGGAAGCCAGTCTTCAGAAAGCAAAAACAGAATTGAAAGTGAATACTACCAGCGACAACAAAGAAGTAGTTGCCAAGGCTGAAATTATTGTGTTATCTGTAAAGCCACAGTTTTATGAAGATGTGATTGAAGAAATCAATAAAGATGTAAAAGAAGAACAGTTAGTTATCACTATCGCTCCTGGAAAAACCTTAAAGTGGCTGGATGAAACTTTTGGAAAACCAATGAAACTGATTCGCTGTATGCCAAATACACCGGCATTGGTGGGCGAAGGCATTACCGGCGTATGTCCAAATGAAAATGTAACGGAAGAAGAATTAAACAAAGCCGGAGAAATCTTAAATTGTTTTGGCAGTTATGAAGTGGTACCGGAACACCTGATGGATGTGGTGGTTTCTGTCAGCGGAAGCGCACCTGCATATGTATTTATGTTTATTGAAGCTATGGCAGATGCAGCCGTATCTGACGGTATGCCAAGAGCTCAAGCATACAAATTTGCTGCTCAGGCAGTCATGGGAAGTGCCAAAATGGTATTAGAAACAGGAAAACATCCGGGTGAATTGAAAGATATGGTATGCTCACCGGCAGGAACAACCATTGAAGCTGTAAGAGTATTAGAAGAAAAAGGATTCCGCAGCAGTGTTATTGAGGCGATGAAGGCTTGTGCAGAAAAGTCCAGAAGCTTGTAAAACCGAAAAATAGACATAAAGTACCGGTTATTAAAAAAATATTACAAATTTTTTAAAAAGTACTAGACAAATGTTAAAAGGTGTGTTATAGTATAACTACAGTAAGGAAAGGAACTTAAGGACGCAAAAGAAGTTCTGACCCTTACACACATTATACCTTTTTAAGTAAATTTATAACCTCCCCAAATTATAAATTTACATACTCCCCCTCATTATTATTATATAGTTTTTACAAAAAGAGCGTAGTCGCAGAGCGGCTCCGCTCTTTTTGTTTGTTCTAAAGTTGGATATACCGATTGCAAAATCTGTATTTTAAATTTTGGTATTGATTGTCAATCTATACTTATGTATAATATACAATGTCTGTGTGATAAAAACGGATAGCAGAAGATAAAATTAAAGGAGGAAACTTTAAGTAATCCAAAATATTGATGTTAGTGATTAAATGTGCTCACGGAGGTATATTATGAACACTTCAAATATCACTAATTATAAACCAAAAGATTTTCCTGAATTATTAGGTGTTTCCGTCAAAACGCTACAGCGTTAGGATAGAGAAGGAGATGAGGAAATTGGTAAAGAGCTTCAAGACGGAAATAAATCCGACAGAAGAACAGAAAGCCAAAATTAACAGAACAATCGGCACCTGCAGATATGTATACAACTTCTATCTTGCTTATAATAAGGAATTGTACGATAAAGGTGAAAAGTTTGTAAGTGGCAAGAGCTTTAGCGTCTGGCTGAATAATGAGTATATTCCCAACAATCCAGATAAAGCATGGATTAAGGATGTATATTCAAAGGCTGTAAAGAAGTCTATCGAAAACGGATGTACCGCATTCACCAGATTTTTCAAACATCAGAGTGCTTTCCCAAATTTCAAGAAGAAAGGCAAGTCAGATGTGAAGATGTATTTTGTTAAGGATAATCCAAAAGATTGTGCTTGTGAAAGGCACAGAATCAATATTCCGACTTTGGGATGGGTGAGGCTTAAAGAAAAAGGTTATTTTCCCACAACTAAGGAGGGATGGAAAATCAAAAGCGGTACGGTTTCCATGAAGGCTGGCAGGTACTATGTATCTGTTCTTGTAGAAATTGCTGATACTAAGGTTGGGAATAACAGTAATGAAGGAATTGGAATTGATTTAGGATTAAAAGATTTTGCTATTTGTTCTAATGGTAAAACTTATAAAAACATCAATAAATCTGCAAGATTAAGGAAACTTGAAAAACAATTACGAAGAGAGCAGAGGTGGCTCTCACGTAAATATGAGAATCTAAAGAAAGGAGAGTCCACTCGAAAAAATATACAAAAACAAAGGCTTAAAGTACAGAAACTTCATCATAGGATAGATAATATTCGTACTGACTACATCAATAAAACAATAGCTGAGATTGTGAAAACCAAACCATCTTATATTACTATTGAGGATTTGAACGTGTCGGGCATGATGAAGAACAGACATCTTTCAAAAGCTGTTGCGTCACAAAAATTCTATGAATTTAGGACTAAATTAAAAGTCAAATGTGATGATAACAGTATTGAGTTGAGAATTGTGGATAGATTTTATCCATCGTCAAAGTTGTGTCACTGTTGTGGATGTATCAAAAAAGATTTAAAACTTTCGGACAGAATCTACAAATGTATATGTGGCTATGCAGAAGACAGGGATTTTAATGCAAGTCTTAATTTAAGGGATGCCGTAATTTACGAAGTTGCATAACAAAACGCAAACGTAAGTGTGTACCGAAGGCTATTTCGGGAATTTACGACTGTGGAGTGTACATGAACCTGTGAGTAGCGTGTTAATCATGGCAATTGAACTACTAATGTTCAAATGGATGTAACCGCCAAAGCATACACGTTTGAAGCAGTAAGAAGCATCCGTGAGGACTTCGATTTCTCGATGTGAGCATATTTAATCACATTTTGAGTGGCAGAGTATTTATGTTACAGGAGTTTATCAGTTCGTGGAAAAATATATTTAATTTCCGTGGTAGAATGCGCAGGAGAGAGTACTGGGTAGCGTATTTGTGGAATATGACAATTACATATGTGATTGTAAGTCTTTACTTTTTATATCTGTCTTGGTTAACAACTAAAATAGGGGTGGAAAATATAAATTCTTTCAGCCTGCTGCCATCCATTGGTGCCATTATAATATCGATGTTACTTATTGTATACTCAATTTTTATTACAATTGTGCAGATATCCATGTGTGTCAGAAGATGTCATGATATTGGCTATTCGGGATGGGCATATTTGTTTTGTGTGTTGGGTTCTTGTTGCTGTGGGATAGGTGCCATCGTGTGGATTGTATTCTGCTGCCTTGATTCTAAAGAAGACAATCAGTGGGGACCAAATCCTAAAAAAGAGAATAAATACAATTCAGCTGGAAGTATTATATTGGCAATAGTTGTGTTTGTATTATCTTTGGTAGTATATCTTGTTACCTATATTATGTTTTTGTATAGTTTGGGTGTTAAAGCCAATGAATACAGCGGGGCAATAGAAAATACAGAGTATAATTATACAATAGAGGATGATGAAGATGATGATACTTCTTCAAGCGAAGTAATTCCGGCGGAATTCACAGGAAAGGACTGGCAGTCATTCCAATTTGCTATTGATGGAAAGGTGCTTACCTTGCCTTGCTCTTATGAAGATATTCAGGCGTTGGGATTTTCTGTGGAAGATTATATGTTGGATGAAACACTGAAAAACAACCAATATACCGGTATTTATTACGTAGAGGATAATGAAGGAAGAAGTTTTTACATTAGCTTTTTGAACGTGTCCGGTTCTGATAAACCAATACGAGAATGTGACGTATATCGCGTTGAGTTTGATGATTTTTACGACCTTCCTGCAGTTGAAATATGCGGAGGTCTGACACTGGGAATGACACCGGATGAGGTAAAAGAATTAGAAGGAAACGAACCTGATTACGAATACTCAAGTAAGGAAAGCGATTACCAGTCTATTGAATATTATTACAATGGAAGAAGTGATTATGGCGGACTGGATGTTACCATTACAGAGGGGAAGGTTAGTGTGATTGAGTTGGAGAATTTGGGGTATTATCTTAGGAGTGAGGATTAAGGAGTAAGGAGGAGAAAATTTATGATTGAAGGAATTGATGTATTAATCGCAGGAATTATGCTATGTAAAAAAAAGGATAGAAATGAGTTTGAAGAGAGAGCTGTAAAAGCATTTAAAAGAATAATAATAGCAGCATTTGTTCCTGTGGTGATATATGTAATTGTAATGTTTGCAGTTCTTGTTCCAGACTTGATGCGGGGATTAAATAGCGGAGCATCAATATATTCATCATATGTTCAGAGAATGGGGCATGTGGAAGATGGTCGTGTAAGATATGTACAAGGGGAAAATAAGTATGTGTCCCTTGCAAAATTAAATATACCAGCAGAAAATGTGCAAGATGGTGATGAGATTACATTGTTTTTTGATACTTCGACGGATGAACTGGTTTTTGGAAAAGTGACAAAAGAGAAAGATCATCAAATAGGAAGTGCGTTTGTTAATTTGCTTGGTTCAGTGATTATTCTCATAATATGTTATTTGGTTATTGTAAAAATTGGTAAAAAACGTTGCTTTGCTGACTTTATTAAGTGGTATGATACAATGCATGCTAATCGGTAATGAAATGCGACAGCTTCTTTTTCAGTGCATCTGCAACAGTAGCAGTAGTACTTGATGGAACTAATTTAGTAGAAAGGAAAGATTACTGCAGTAGACAAAGCAGGAAATAAGAAAACCATGAAGGTTACAATTAAATAAGTGTAATACTACGAGGGGAGGCATTGCCTCTCCTTGTTTCTTTGGGAGGTAATAGGGGAAATATATTTCGGGATGTAAATGCTATGTTGATAAAACGGAAAATGGAATTTATCCGGCATATTGGCAGCATAGAGTGAAAGAAAAAGATGTCGCCGCATCTATGATTTGTTTAATCGTTAATGCGACGACTCTTTGCAGTATAATTTAATTCGTTGATGGTACTAATGTTAGGCTTATACGTTCTGTAGCATTAGCTGGAATGTTGATATAAGTTTTACCAGTTTCATCTTGCCATGTATATGGCAGGGGAATAGTAGCATTACCTGTAGTGTCTGTTTTTTTAATGTCTGGATCCCAATGGCGAATAAAGTTCCGAACATATCATTACGATAACTGGACAGGTTTGTTGTGTTAAACGAACTCAAATCCAGTTCAGTTAAGGAGGAACATTTTTGAAACATCTCTTCCATATTTATTGTATTGAATGTATTGAAATTAGAAAGATTTAAAGTCATTAGGGATGTACAGTTACTGAACATGCAACTCATGGTTTCTTTTGTTTCATGTGTTACTCTTCTCTGTAAAATGGATTGTAATTGTAATAAATATTTCTTTTTTATTAACAAAATGTATATTAATATAAAATATAGTGCAAGGCAATGATGATACATATAATTCATATAGAACTATAACTCCTAATTATTAGACCAAATTGCTTCCTGTCCGGTAACTCCATTTACCTTCATGCTCACATAGCAGCAAAGTTCTTTTCCACTGCTTTTCACTAACAAATCGGTAATGTCGATACCATTATTTTTCTTGTATTCCTGTGCGGGGCAGGAAAGTTTTCCTTTTGAAGTTTTTCCGTTCTTTTCTATAGTGTAATTGATAATAATATCGGCACTGTCAATGTAGTTAGTGACAACTAATTTTGTGCCTTTTAATTTCAGCTCCGGCTTCTCTGGCTTGATTTTCACTTTACAGCTAATACTTCCAAGATAATTTCCTTTTCCTGTAACAGTTACTTTGCGAATACTGCCAATGGCGTTGCTTCCACCGGAAACTTTGGCTTTGAAATCTGTTTTTGAATTTAAAGTAGCGCTTCCCCAAGTTACGGCGTGAGAAAGTACTACCTGTGGTTTTTTATTCTTGCCATCAGAGGTCAGAAGAACGGAAACTTTTTTCTTGTTTTTCTTTAAATTATATTTTATTTTAAAGGATTTAGTGATGTTTCCGGTATAATTGCCTTTTCCGGTAATAGTTATTTTTGCTTTGCTTGTAACATATTTGTCATTTCCGGAATATGTTAAGGTGTAATCTTTGCCCTTTACCAGAGTTCTTCCGTTTAATTTTATGGTTGGTGTTGGCTTTACTGTTTTATATTTGTATTCGTAGTATTTATTTAGAGAAACTTTTGCTTTTTTCAGGGCAGCCCTTTTAATGGTAAATGTCTTTGTTACAGTTCCGGTGTAATTACCCATAGCTGTAATGGTAATTTTACCAGTTCCGGCATTGGTATTATTATTATAAGAAAGCTTATAATCGGTACCGTTTTTAAGTGTGTTTTTTCCACTGATTATTTTTACGGTCGGTTTAATTGACTTTCCTGTGTAATTGTAAGAAGTACCGGATAATGTGATAGCTGTGTTTTTCAGGTTAACAGGTTGAATGGAAAAGGTTTTTGTCATTGTTCCTGTGAACTCATTGATTCCCTGAATGGTAATTTTAGCGTTGTTTCCTACATTTATATTGTTTTCATAAGTCAACTTGTAATCTGTACCTTCTGTCAATACACGGTTTTCTGGTTTGTATGTAATTTTTACAGAAGGCTTTACTTCGCTTCCGGTGTAGGTTGCGTCAGCAATGGTTATTTCATAATTAATATTGTTCTGGGACATATATGTATAGAGTTTGCATATGTCCTTTAAAGTGTCATCCCCCATCGCATAAGAGTAAAATTTAGATTGAGGGTAGAGATAAAGTACATTTAAATCGTCGCAGGAATAGAAAATGTTTGTTCCAAGAGATTTCAATGCTCCGGTATCAAGAATGGCTACAGAGGATAAAAGGTTACAATTTTCAAAAGCACTTTTTTCAATAACTTCTATACCATCTTCTAATACAACTTTTTTTACGGAAGTACTTGCAAAAGCATTAGCCCCAATGGTTTTTACAGTTTTTGGCACACGTACTTCAGAAAAACGGGTGCAGTAAAAAACACCTTCCGGTAATGTTGTAATGCCTGTTGGCAGCCAAAAGCCATTTTGTGATGTTGAGGTACTTTTCAAAGGACTGCCCCAAAAAGTGTAGGTGCCTAATTCTGTTAAAGTATTCGGTAAATCAATTTCGGATATACCCGTGAGGGCAAGGGCATAAGAACCGATACGCTTTAAAGAAGTAGTGTTAAATATAATCTTTTTGGCGTTGTAAAGGTTATAAAAGGCATGATTCCCAATTTCCGCTATATCTGATTCGATACGAATTTCGGTAATGGAAGAAGCGAGTTCCTTCCACGGTGCAGGTGAGTCTTCACTGTAATTAGGGATAACTCCCTTGGTAGACTTGCTGGAAATAGTGAGAATGTTGCTGTCAACAGACCAGTAAATATTTCCGTTGATAACACCGCTGGTAACAGGTGTTTTTGTTGGCTCTGCAATAATTTCTGTTGGTTGTGCGCCTGAAGTTGGTTCTGCAGCTAATGCTATATTCCCCTGACAGAGAACCACTCCGGCAATAAATGCTGTTAAAACTAATCTTTTCATTTTATATACTCCTTATTTTGGTTTCAAGACATGGTAACATAATTGATGCTGTTTTTCAACATGTTATAGAATAGGGTTAAGGTGAAATGGTACTTTAGCCCTATATACTATTAAAATACCACAAATTGCAAGTTGATCTCATCACCGCCGCCCATGTTCAGATAACCAAAATGCACAAAAAATAGTTTGAGAATCAAACTAATATGTGAAAAATCACAAGAATATTAAAAATGAGAAGAAAATAATTCGAAATAATTGAAAAACTGTAATTTTTGTGTTGTAAAAGTGTGCCAGATTATGGTAAACTTATAACGCTTTGTTAAAAAGCAGAAACAAATAATTAACATCATTAAAAAAAAAGAGGAGAGTTAAAAAGATGAAAACGATCAAAAGTAAAGTGCTTGTTTCACTTATGGCATTTGCTTTAGCAGTAACATCTGTAGGTACTCCTTCTGTAACAGCAGAAGCAGCTACCAACAAAAAGGCTGTAAAGTCAGTTACTCTGAAAGTAAATAACAAAAAAGTAAACAAAAAGACAACAACTTTACAGGTTGGAAAAACATTAACTGTAAAAACAACAGTTAACCCAAGTTCAGCTAAGAAATCAATTTCTTACAAGACAAGTAACAAAAAAATTGCTACAGTATCTAAAAAAGGTAAAGTAAAAGGTATCAAAGCCGGTACTGCTAAGATTACTGTAACAGTAACAGGAAAAAATAAAAAGAAAAAAACTGCTTGGTTTAAAGTAAAAGTTACTAAGAAATCAACAGCAAAGGCTACAGCTACACCAACAGTTGAACCAACTGCAACAACAGCACCAGCAGAAGACACAGCTATCACAGCTGTAACTTTAAATGCAAGTGTAACAGAAATTGGAACAAAAGAAGAAGTTCAGATTGTACCAGTTGTTGTGCCATCAACTGCAAGTAGTCAGTCATTAAAATATACTTCAAGCAATCCTGAAGTTGCAACTGTATCTGCAACTGGTTTAGTAAAAGCAGTAAAAGCTGGTAGTACAACAATTACAGCAGTAGCTCCAAGTGGAGTAAACGCAACTATCAATATTACTGTAAAAAATGTTGAACCAACAGAAATGACATTAAATCAGAGTACATTGGATATGACTGTAGAAGGTACAGCATGGATTGCTGCTACATTTACACCAGCAAATGCAAATGTAACTGATATCACTTGGTCTTCAGCAGACGAAACTGTTGCTAAGGTTGATGGTGATGGTATGGTTACAGCTATCGGTGTTGGTACAACAGTAATCACAGCAGTGTCACAGACAGGTTTAAAGCAGACATGTACTGTAACTGTAAAAGAAAAGACAAATGAAAATACAGATGGAATAACAATCGATATTACAAATAGTCTTGATGGTTATAATAACACTGTATTTACAGGAAACAATGCAGACATTCAGGTCAAAATTGTTAAAAATGGTAAAGCTGTCGGAAACAGACAGGTTACTTTAAAGATGGAATACAAAGCAGGCTCTGGAAACTTCTGGTATATTGCTAGTACACAGAGTAATCTTGCTACAGTAGAAACAGATGCTAACGGTATTGCAAGCTTTACTGTATGCTTAAATCCAAAATATAAATATGATGCAACAGATGATGTTGTGGGTGGATACCTTTTAACAGCAACAGAAACAGGTGCAAATACATCTATACAGGCGCCATTAACTTTTGCAACATTCAAAGCAGGCGATGTATGGGTTGACAGAACTCGCACAGATCTTGCTCAGGGTGAAAGCGCAAGAGAAGAAGGTGTTAACGAAACAAAAACAATTGAACGTAGAATCATTGATGTAGAAAAGAAACAGGGAGATAGTGAAGTTGTTGGTACATCTGAATATGTAGTAAGCCAGCAGGTGAGTTTAGATAAAGAACATGCGGTAACATTCAATGCATATCCATTGATTGAATATCCACAGGTTATCTCTTCTACAGATGACGCAGATTACACACAGCCGGTAAACTTTACATGTGAAAGTTACTCTGTATATGACACAACACAGTTTAAATATATTACAAAAGTTCCGGCAAACTTGAATTATGCAACATTAAACTTCAGCAGTTTAACAATTTCCCAGAATACTGCATTGAAGATTGCGGTATATAAGGAATATGATAAGACAACAAACGAAGGTGTAGGACTTCTTAAGACATACGCAATCAAAGGCGAACATGTGGAAGAAGACTTTACTTTCCAGATTCCAATTCAGGAATTATCAAAAGATAATGATATCCGTGACTCTGTATGTGTAAAAGTATATGTTCAGTCACAGGGGCAGGTGGAAATTTCTAAAGCGATTGGTTATAGCTTAAAGAATATTACAGGAAACTACATGAACACTGCAAAATATAAAGCAGTTTCTGAAATTTATAAAAATGCAACAATTAACTGGACACAGGTAACTAAGGCAGAAGTTGGTTCTGACACATATAAGAACTCATCATTCCAGAGCAAAGTTACTATGCCATCAGAACTTGCAAAACAGTATGGTATTATTACAGATGATTCTACACAGCCATACTATAATGCAACAGTAGAGTATAAGGTTCCTACTTATCCTCATATTGGTAATGCATATGTTCAGGTAAGAAAACCAGATGATACAGTATATTACTTTATGATTCCTACAAAAGTAGTAAACAATGAAAATGTATTAGTTGCGCCAGAAGAATCAAGAGCATTCAGTGTATCAAAGAATGAAGCTTTAAATTACGAAGGTTCTATTCTTGTTATGAATAACAATGGAAATTATACAACAGCAAATACTGTAGTAGGAAATTCTGTTACTGTAAACTCTTTACAGACAGGAACAACAGAAGTATACGGATGGCTTACAGTGGATGATTTAGATTTAACACTGGAAGAAAGAAGAATGTACGGTTATGTAAACTGGGCTCCAATTCCTACAAATGATATTGAAGAGCCTACTGACTTCTATGCATTGGTAGGACAGAATATTCGTATCGATGTATATGTACAGGACGAAAATGGAAATCCAAAAGATGATGCAGAAGTAGAATTCTATTTAGGTGAAAGTGAAGATAAGCTTACTGTTAACACTGTGTTACCAAACGTAACAATTCAGAAAGATGGTTCTATCTTTGACTCTGATACAGTACTTGTAAAAACAGATGATAATGGTAAGGCATTCTTTACATTTAATGGTTCTGACTTTACAAGTTTTGTTGAAAACTTACATGCAAAGACAGCAGATGAAAGATATAAGATTACATTGTCTGTAGCAGGAACAGAAGCTAGCTTGATTAATCTTCATTGGATTGAACCAGGTCTTTCCTTTACAGATAAGACAAATGTTGAAGAAGATGAAACAAAAGATAACATTGCACAGGAAGCTACTACAACACTTGCTTATCATGTAAAAGGTGCTGATGCAAAAGAAGCAAAGGAACAGACCAAGAAAATAAAGACAGATTGGTTAATTGGATATCAGGTAGTAGGTCTTATGAAGGCAGATGATATGACATATGCAACTATCGATGAAGCAGTTGCTAATGAAGTATCTAATGTATTAATTTCTGGTGTAGATGCTTCCATGAGCTTAGAAGGAGAAAATGTCAATAAGGCTCTTGGTACTGGTACAGCAGTGGGAACAAATGTACTTCAGATTAGTTCTGAAAAAACAGGTTCCGATATTGTTAAAGGTTATATTGATAGCACAAAATTAGCTGAAAATGACAATATTGTATTTACATTGTTAAATGCAGCTGGAGAAGTAATTGGAACAGCAAAAAATGTTGGTACTGGTGAACCTACTGCATATGCAGAATTAAACGTACCAATCAAATGGGCTCCAGTATCTATGAATTATGAAATTGTAACTCCATCAGGTGCTACATTTGTTGCTGGTGATGGTAAAGACGAATACATTTATGTAAAAGTATTTGATAATAACGATAATATGTTAGATGATTACACAGTAACATATAGTGTAAAACAGAATGGTGTTGAGGAACCGATTATTAGTGATACTTCTGTAGTATCTAAGAAAGGTTTAGTACCTATCAAGCTTACAACACCAGATGAAGAATGTGTATACAATGTAACAGCTACAATTCAGGGATATGAGTCAGTATATAAACAGATTAAGTTTGTATCAAGACAGGAATCAACTGTTGACTTCGCTATGAAGACAGCGGAAGTAGAAGATAAGACAATTACTATTGAATTAACAGATAATACTTATGACAATGCAGCAGCAAAAGAAATGTTCTTTGTACAGGATAACAAAGGAAAAACATATGATGTATTAGATGCTAAGATTCAGAATAGAAGATATGTTGTCTTAACATTGAACAGTGCAATTCAGGATGCGGCTGAATATGTAAATATCAGATATAAGGCTGTAGTGGAAGACATTAATGAAGGTATTATGGCTCAGCGTCTTGTATCTTATGCACAGTCAGCAGTGCCTATGGAAGATAACACATATGTAACAGCATATACTGGAAGTACACCGGATATCAAGGTAACAGCTGATGGTGTTGTAACAGCAAAATCAGATGATTACACATTATTAGATGGTGCATACGTTGTATTTAGCTATGGTTCTCGTGTAACATGGAAAGCAGTAGCAGATGGTTCAGCTGTAGATAGTGAAGCAGCTGGTGCAGACTTGATCAACGTATTTACAGGTATGAAGACAGCAACATACAAGGCAGAAGAAGTTACAGAGTAATTTACTTCAAATAGTTATCAAACTATAAACAAAAAAAGAACCTTTGTCCCAAGGTCGTAAGACCAAGGGCAAAGGTTCTTTTTGAATTTTTCCTTTTTTACTTAAAAATCACACTCCGATATTTATACAACGCCGATAACAAAACACATCCCAAAACTCCACAGGAAATCACTTCCCCAATCCCTACTGTCAACATCATAAAAGGTATAGAATCATTTGTCATACCATAACCAAATCGCAAAATCCATGGAATAAACAATGTATTGGCGACAATCGGAGGAATACATACCGCATACTTATATTTTCTTATTTTATAAGATATAAAAGCAGCCAGCAATGTGGTTAAACTTCCGAAGATAATGTCAATCAAACATGCGCCGGTTAACAAATTGCTAATCAGACATCCGAGAAATAATCCGGGAATGGCGGCGGGGGTGAATAGCGGTAGGATAGTCAGGGCTTCCGAAAATCGAACCTGAATGACGCCACTGCTGATGCCGAGCGCAGACGCAAGAAAGGTCAAAATGACATAAAGAGCTGCGACAATGGCAGCCTGAGTGATAAATAATCCGTTTTTGTTTTTCATAAAAATCTCCTTAGTTTTGTTTAAGGTGAGGATGGTTACGAACTCACCGGTTGATAGGTTGAAATGCCTGAAATTATAATATTTCAAGCGTTCTTAGTATAACATGGAAACAGGAAATGTCAAGAGTAAGTGTGTTGACAGAGAAAAAATAAAAGAGTAAAATGACTTTGGGGTTCAACGAGAAGGTTTCAAAGGAGTAAAGAAAATAAATGGGGGAAATTATGTAAATAATGGTATGTTATAGAAGAACGTATATATATATTCATAGCGTTTATTTGCGTTATTCTGCAAGAAACGAATCTGTTTCGTAAATCTCAATACAAACATATAATAAATAAAATATGGATGAAAAAGGATGAAAAAACGTATGAAAATGCTGGCATTGTTGTTAGCAACAGCAGTTGCTACTACATCGGTTCCATATCAGAATGTGGTGTTGGCAGCAACTACAAAAACACAGGAAACCAGTGATTTTTCCGCTTATGAGGCAGCAATTAAGCAATTTGCCATTGGGGAAGAAGCGGTAACACCGGATGCTCCTAGTGCTCTAAAAGGAATATACTGGAGCGATGGGGACGAACAGGATTCTGAAGAGTATGCATATTCCGATGATTTAAGAACAAAGCGTCGAGATAAGGTTTTTACAGGGAATAGTGTACTTAAATCGGACAATTGGCTTAGTGTTGACGATGCAGAGTTAAGTTGTGACGAAACTTCATTATTGAAACAGTTAGAATATGATAGTGAGAAAGTATCAATTATAAATATGCGTGGTATAGTATCAGCCAGGATGGTACAGTAACAAATTATAGTACGCATGAAGAAATATGTCCAAGCTTTGAGTATGTAGAAGATGAATCTTCCAAGGTACTTTTTGCATTTGATACAGCTTCTATGTCAGACGAAGAAAAGGAGAAGTTAAGTAAGAACGCTACGGTTTATACTCAGGAATATGAATATGATGATTCAGATGTATTTAATGGCTTAAATGCTGATTGGATAGATGTAAGTTTACAAAATTACAATTTGTATCGAGCGGTTGAAAGTGACATTTCATCACCTAATTTCGATGACAATGATGTGGATTACACATGGTATAAGGAAGATGCAGAGGTAAATCGAACACAGGTGTTGGATGAAGATGAAGAACCGGTGAAAGGCAATTATTATTGTCCGACAGTGTACGCAACAGATGGGGATGTAACCTATGTTTGTGTGAAAACGTTAAAGAGTGTTACTTGTGATGGTTATGATGCCGAAGGTAATTGGTATGAGGATGAGTCAATGGATTTAACCGATGAAACTATCCCAGAAGGTTACTCTAATACAGTAGAAACAGTCTTTAAATTCAAATATACTGGCTTAACAGCCAAAGATTTTGAAACAGGTTCTGCAGACTTATCCGACTATTTCAATGGTATAGATAGTATACAGGATGCAACGTTTGAACTTGAAATTATGATAGCAATGAATACTATGACCCGTGGGATTTATATGTAAAAGACAGTATACATGCTTCTATGAAACAGATTCCACATTAAAGAAAAAAATCACAGATCCATCGGTTAGTTACAAATGTAAGGTAACAGGAGTTATGAGCGGGGACTATTCAGGTCCTGAAATTGTGAAAGAAGCAAGCTTTTCTATCCAGACATCATCCGGTTATAGATTACTTGACCGTACATCGTCTTATATTTGGGCAAAAGAGGGAGAAGATGTGACACTTTCTGTGAAAGCGTCTGTAGACGATGGATATAGTTTGAAATATAAATGGGAAAGAAACAGTGGAAACGGAAACGTAACAGAGTTAGGAACAGAGGCAAGTTACAAAATATCCGGCTTGAAAGAGGAAGATTTTGGTGCTTACGATGATTCAGTAACGGATACTTCCTGGAGTTATCGAGTTACAGTAAGTGTATGTAAGGACGGTGAAACCGACCCGGTAGATACATATGTATATTATACCGATTTATATCAGGAGTCAGAAGACTTTGATATAATTTGTGAAGACGAAGAAAAGACTGTATATAAGGGAGAAGATGCCAAGTTCAGTGTAAATTATTCAGAAAAGGCTGGATATACCATAGAGCCACAGTGGTATGTGACGGTAGCAAGTACGAGAGGAAGCGAAACGGATGAAGGGTTTGTCAGTGCTGACTCGGAATTTGTAACACCTGAATATGATTATTACAATGACTTATGGACAGATGAGATGGATGAAAACGGCAACTGGATTTATGAAAGAACATATTATAAAGAAGTTGTTGAAAGTGATGCACTGGTTCTTAGCGCTGACAAGAAGACTTTAACAGTAAAAGATGCAGCTAACCCTGGAGAATATCTGGGCGTTGTTGATGTTTATAAGGATGCTGAAAAAGAAGAAGATAGAATACATTGGATGCATTGCGAAGGTAAAAAGTCCGTAAATGAAAAAACTGATTTAGTAGCATTTATGAAATCAGCAGAAAGCATAGAAGCTGTTGAAGGAGAAAATGCAAAATTTATAGTAAATGCAGCAAATTTCAATACAACAAAATGTCCAATCACATATACCTGGGAAAAGATACTCCACAGATTGGAGATACTGTCACAATGAAGGCAGAAAGTAACCTGACAAGCCAGGACAAAGTGTTCTATGAGTGGTATCGTATAGAAGATACATACGAAGGTAGCGAATATTGGGAATTGCTCAATCAGGATACTGACACCTATACACTCAACGTAAAAGAAGCTAAGGATTACACAACCTATAAGTGTATTGTATCTTATAAGCTTGATGGAATTAATTATGAAAAGAGCTTCATATACAAGGTAGAGAACAGCCGTCAGCTCGCTTTGGAAAACACTACATTGACTAAATAGTATAAGAAGTTAGGTGATAGTGCCAGCTATGGTGTGCGTGCCTTATATAAAGATACAGAAGTTTCAGAAGAAAATCTGAAATACCAATGGTATCTTGTGGGCTCTGATGACGTTTTGGAAAAAATAGAAGGGGCAACAAGCAATATATATCAGGTAGCTGCTATTCAGGAAAAAGACTTTGGCACCATAGTGTGTACAGTAGAAGATGCTGTTAATGGAAATTCCGATAGTGTGTATTTTTACACATATTTTTATATAGATGCATATTTGCATACAAATGATGAAACAGTTTATGGAACAAAGGGAAGTAACGTAACATTACAGCCGGAAATTGTTAATCCGGAGGCAGAGGGATATACTTACCAGTGGTATCGCTATGATGACGAAGAGGAATGTGGCTACTGGACTTATGAATGGAATGATGAAACAGAAGAATACGAAGAGGTATGGCGTACATATTATGAGTATGGTTCTCGTCATATTCTTTATGGTGCTGTTTCAGACAAGTTAGAAATTAAAGACTTAATGGATGGAGATTTCACAAAATATGAATGTGTAATTTCTTGCAAAGGAATGCAGGTAATGACCTATGATGTGTGTCTGAAAGAAGAAGCATCTGATGTAAATAACATTGAGGTTACAAGTGAATATCAATGCGTGAACGCGGTGGTGAAACAGCGTGCGGAGCTGAAGGTCGAAGCAAAATCATTGGATGGTTCAGAATTAAAATACCAGTGGTATAAGAATGATGAGTATTATGATGATTATGAGTACTTTTATGGTCTGGTTGCTATTGGAGGTGCTACAAAAGATACCCTGATTATTGAACAGGTTGCACCTCAGGATTACGGAACATATACCTGTATAATTACAGATGCAAATGGAAATACCGCAACTGTTCAAGTGACTCTTTCACGTACTACAAATATGAATGTAACTTCAGATTCATATTACACAGATGATGTTGTGGGGTATGCAACAACTTTTGGTGGAACTGTTACCTTAAAAGCAACTGCAAGTATTGCAGAAGGTGAATCAATATTCTATCGATGGTACAAAGACGGTAAGCGGTTATACGGAGAAAACGGAGCAACATTAACACTTACAAATGTAACGAAGGATGATCTTGGAGAATACACATGTGAGATTAGTGATGTGAACGATAATAGTGAAATATTATATTATCTTGTTTATGTGGATACCAAATTGAATGCGGTACAGAGTGTCCGCGAAGTGCAGGAAGCAGCTGATGGAAGCGCAGAAATGTATGTGGAAGCAGTTGCAAATGCAGGACAGACAATTACTTACCAGTGGAGTAAATGGGATGATGAAACAGAGGAATATGTAGATATTGCAGGAGCAAATGCTTCTAAGTATAAGATGGAAAAAGTGAATAAAAAAGATTATGGTTCATATCAATGCGTGGTATCTACGGATGGCGAATCCTATAGATATTATTATGATCTGTATGCATCCTATACTTCTGTAGCCAATAGAACCTATGCCCAGATAGGGGATACAGTTATTATAAGTGCACAGATTAATAATCCGGCTGCAGATGTAACTTATACCTACCAGTGGTATGCACAGGATCCGAAAACAGGAACCTATATGATTACAGATTGTACCAGTGCTACATATTCAACAAAAGCACCTAGTGTTAATGTTGAGGCTGACGGATATAAAAACGTGGGATACAGATGTGTAATCAGCGATGGAACTGAAACTCAAATATGTGATACAGATGTTAATGTTCTTCGTAAAATGGACAAAAATACCAGCAAACTTCCGGAAACTCAGCGTCCATTTACCAAGACATCAGCATTAAAGAAATAGGTGGTACAACATCTATTGGTACATCCAGTACCCAGAAAGTAACATCTACTCCGACACCTACTCCGGCACAGAGTAAAAAGGTTACTGCACCTGGAAAACCAACTCTTAAGTCAGTTACAAATGTTAAAGGAAAGAAAATGACTGTTAAAATAAGTAAAAAAGTAAGCGGCGCAGCCGGATACCAGATTACTTATGCAACAAATAAAACTTTTAAAAAGAATAAGAAAAATGTGAATATGACTTCTACTTCAAAGACTATTAAAAATCTGAAAAAAGGTACAACTTATTATGTTAAGGTACGTGCTTATGCAAAAGACAGTAAAGGTAAGAAGGTTTACGGTTCATATTCAAAAGTTAAGAAGGTTAAGATTAAAAAATAGCAGTAGATAGTAGGGATTAATTTTCCTAAAATATCATAATAGAAGGTGCGTTCTCAAAGCAGGCAGCGGAGAGAACGCATCTTTTTGTTTTGGATGGAATACACTATTTAACAGATGGAAAAATCGAGGTGACACTTTGGAAATATATATAGTAAAGACAGGTGATACCATAGACAAAATTGCACAGCAGTATGGCATAAGTTACGAAAAACTGGCAGCAGATAATCAAATTCCTTATCCCTATGCCTTGGCAGTGGGGCAGGCGTTGCTGATTTTGCAGGATACGGAGGCAGTGGGTACGTATCCATTGGTAGCCAATGGGTATGCCTACCCTTTTATCGACCAGATTGTGTTGGAAGAAACACTCCCCTTTCTGACACAAATATCTGTATTTTCCTATGGATTTACCACGGAGGGAGATTTGGTGTATCCGGCGGTGGAAGATACCAGAATTTTAGAGGGAGCTGCTAACTTTGGGGTGGCACCTATTTTAACGCTGACGCCCTTTGATGAGAATGGAAATTTTAATAACAATTATATCAGTATTCTGGTAAACAACAGTGAAGTAAGCGACCGGTTATTAAATCAACTATTGACCCTTATGGGTGAGAAAGGATATGAAGGTATAGATATAGATTTTGAGTATATTCTTTCAGAAGACAGAGTGGCATTTGCGGACTTTGTTACAAAAACACGGGTACTTATGAATGAAAACGGCTATACCGTGTCAGTGGCTTTGGCACCGAAAACCTCCTCGGACCAGCCGGGCTTATTATATGCAGGAAAAGATTATAAACTGTTAGGTGAAGCGGCAAACAGTGTATTACTTATGACCTATGAGTGGGGCTATACTTATGGACCTCCTATGGCAGTGGCTCCTTTGCCTAATGTAAGACGTGTGGTGGAATATGCGGTTACAGAAATCCCGGTGGAAAAAATAGATTTGGGAATCCCTAACTATGGTTATGATTGGCCTTTGCCATATGAGCGTGGTGTCACTGCTGCAAGAACCATAGGAAACCGGGAAGCAGTGGAAATCGCCATCTCCTATGGGGCAGAAATTCAATATGACGAAACATCCGAGGCACCATTTTTTCGCTATGTAGATGAAAATGGAACCGAACACGAAGTCTGGTTTGAAGATGTACGCAGCATGTTGGCAAAATTTAATTTGATAAAAGAATTTCAGCTGCGAGGGTGTGGATACTGGCAATTAATGAAATTATTTCGTGCAAATTGGCTATTATTGAACCACGAATTTGAAATTCTGTAGAAAATGAGAAACAACTATAGAAAATATGGGGAATATGTTGTAAAATGGATATGCTATACAAATATTAACTTAAGGAGAAACCCTATGAAAAACGAATATTATAATTTTATAAAAGTGTTCGCTGAAAAGTTAATAGATAATACATATGAAAAGGACAATAATGTGGTTCTGATTAAGCATTATAATACCTTTGAAATTACTGAGGATGATATAGAAAGACTGACCAAGGAATATGGAAAAGGAAAATATACGGTATTCTATAGAAGATTTCATGGTGAAGAAATGCCGGAGGCGTGTGATCCTTTTTTAAATATCATTCAGCAGATGTACTGGGGCTTTTATAGTGAGAAAAATGTGGAGGAATTTTTGGATTCCTTTGGAGTATATAGTTTACAGAAATCGGTGTTTCAGACCTATTTGGAAAACTCTTTGTGCGTGAGAAAAGAGGATTTGATTTTAAGTGAAGTTGAACAGGAAAGAGAGATTCTGTTAGAAACCATCGCTCGAATTTTGCTTAAAATATCCAAAGAACACCCTATTTTTCTGTGCATTAATGAATTGGAAGGCGCTTCCAAAGCAACCATTGAAATATTGACACGACTTTGGGATAGTGCGGAAAATGGAAGAATACTGGTGCTGGCAGCATACAATGATTTGCGCAGCGTACTTCCTCATGTCAGTGGTGCGTGGGAACAGTATATCAAACGATTGGAAAGCAGAAACAGTATTATAGATGCTTCACTTTTCAATGTGCCGTTATCTCAGGAAAGTGGTGGAATATTCCGTTTTCATGGGAAAGATATCGAAGATTATATTATTAAATTAAACAACATGTTTCAGACTTTTGAGTTTGAACAGGCATCCTATTATTTGGGAATCATATATAAGAAACTGGAATTAGAACGTTTAAGCATCGATGATGAAAAACGATTTGAAATCATAGAGATATACGCTAGAATATCCATTTATTCAGAAGACATTGCAAACGCATTGCTGCTTTGCAATTCTTTAAATGAGATATGCAAAAGACATACCTCTTTCCGCATGCATTATGCTTACAATTATTTGTATGGACTAACTCAGGTTTATAATGTAAAACTTCATAGAGCAAAGAAATGTGCGGATATTTGTTATCAGTTGGCGAAAGATGAAGGAAAAGATTTCCTGATGTTTAAGGCAAAAATGTTAAAAAACATGGCGAGTATGTCAGGATGGCATAATATTATGTTCTGTGCCAATGATATTGTGGTGAAACAGGATATTTTGGACGAGGCAGAAAAGTATCAATATTATAACCATTTAGCTCACACATATATATATGCATTTGATAATGGAGTAGACTGGCTAGCACCGATGGATGTCATTGAAAAAGAGGTTGCCAGTTTCCAGCGAGGAATGGATATTGCCAAAAAGCTTGGAAATATAAATCTGATGAGCGTTGGCTATCGGAAAAATATCATGCTTTCTTCCATTAATGGTGCATTTGAAACCACAACTCATTATTATGGAAAATTGCATGAATTGGTAGGGGACTCTGACCCGGTAAAAGCTGCAGATATTTACAAGGGTCTGGGTTACAATCTGGGTGCCATAGAAAAATACGAGGAAGCAAATACATATTATAATAAAGCTCTTGGTGTTTATTATAAATTTAAGATGATGGATTTTGTAGGTGAAACATTATATAACATGTCCATTAACTGTATTTTGGGAAATGATTTTAAAACAGCATATGATTATTTGCAAATGTGTGCTAAAATTGTGGATATTTTGCATCTGAATGATTTGAGAGTATGTAATATATCTAAATTATTTGGACTGCTTGCATTGTGCAGTTATCGTTTGGGATTGTATTATAATTGCCAGATGTACCGTGATAACACTATGCTTTTTTTGAGTCATAAATTGAATTCATCGGAATCAGACTTAGAAGATATCGACCCGTCTTATACCGTGTGTGATGATGATTTGTTTTTATACTACTATTCCGCAGGTCTTTTGGAAATGCAGAAAGAGAATTTCGAGAGAGCATTGGAATTGTTAAATATGGGACAGATTTATGTGGAACGTTCCAAAGGAAATCAGTTTTTCAGTTATGTGCAGTATTATATAACCAGAGCAGAACTGCATCGCAAGCTGGGCGATGAACAGAAGGCGCTGGAAGAACTGGATGTGGCATATGCATATGCAGAAAAAAACAATGCTTGTGAAAAGATGGAAGTTATTCAGGCAGTCAGAGAACAAAAAGAGCGTAAGCCAAAAATATACGATTTACGGTTGAATGGGGTAACACTGGAGCAAATCGGTGAAGCGACAGAACAGGCTGGAATCAATAAAGATTACCATGAAATTAAGAGGCAGATGGATTTCTTAAGTGTATGGCAGAAAATTGTGGATATCAATGGCAGGGAAGAAGATGAATTGATAACGGATGCTTTGAATTCATTTACTTTGAACTTTGGTATTGATGCTATGGTATATATTAGTTATACGGAAGAAAATCCCAACATACGGTTTAATAGCACGAAAAAAGATTTGACAGAAGAAAAGTTAGCGATGCTTACCCAATATTTTGATAAGCACAGAACCGGTTTTGTGGCGTCAAAAATACGTAAAGGTTATCAGGAATATAGAAAAATTATTTCCATATTTGGAGTAAATGATGTATGTTCTATGATTGCAATTCCTTTCTATGTAAATGAAAAGCTGGACAATCTGTTTATCTGCTATATTATGATGAAGGATAACTGGAGTTCTCCAACAAATAAATATATGTTAGATGAAAATGACTTTAACGTGTATTCTCTGGTGTTAAGTCAGTTGGCTAATTCTATCAGCATGTTGGAGAAGCAACAGGAAATTAACGAAATCAATATTCGGTTGGAGAATGTGGCTGTAACGGATTATCTGACTTCTCTCTTAAATAGAGATGGGTTATTTAACAATATTCATAAGCGTGTTGCGAAAGCAAAGAAAAATAATACAAGGTTGGATTTGACCGTATTGTACATTGATTTAGATAATTTTAAATATTATAATGACACCTTTGGACATGACGTAGGTGATATGATTTTAAAAGAAATATCTAAAATATTGTTGAAACAATCTGCAGAGGAAGGGTTTGCTGCCAGATTTGGAGGCGATGAATTCCTGATTATTTTAGAACATGCCGATGCAAAAAAAGCCATGGAAAAGGCAAGAAATGTACTGAATGAAATTCTAAATAGAAAGGCCTTTGTGAAGGAAATCGAAGCCTTTTTAGGGAAAGAAGGCATTGTGATTCCACCGGAAAAGGTTGTATCCTGTTCCATCGGTGTGGCAACAGCACCGGAAATGACGGATGACAATGACATTGCTGCAGCAATCAAGCGTGCGGACGCAGCGTTGTATGGAATCAAACATTCCACCAAGTGTGATTGCAAACTGGCAGAAGAATAAAGTATAAATTTCTAAAAACAGGCAAAAATAAAAATGTGAAATAAAAATGCCATAGAAAAACACATGATGATTTACAAAAAGGTAAATTGTCATGTGTTTTTTGCATATAAGTCTGGAGGAATTTATATGGGAAGAAAGTTGAGAAGCTTTGGAAAAATGAGTCTTGGAGCCATACTGTATGGAGCCGGAATCAGTCTGTTTTTAGATCCCAACAGTTTGGCCCCGGGCGGAACGGTTGGGATATCCATTATTTTAAATCGTTTTTTAGGAATTGAAACAGGGACTTTATATCTGTTGATTAATATTCCCATTCTGATTTTGGGAGCAATAAAACTGGGAGTAAAATTTCTTGGAAAAACAATGTACGTGGTGGTGTTAAACACAGTTGTTACCAACGCTTTAGCATACGTAACACCGCCAACGAAAGAACCACTCCTTGCCGCAGTAGCCGGAAGCATGTTGCTAGGAGCCGGTATAGGAATTGTATTTCAAAGCGGTGCCACCACCGGCGGAATGGATGTCATTATAAAAATTTTGCGAAAAAAGTACAAGCACATAAAGACCAGCAGCCTGTTTCTCATAATGGATTTAACGGTGGTGGTCATCTCCGGTCTTGTATTTCGCAATTTTAACACTGCAATGTATGCCCTGATTACGGTAGTATTAACCGGGAAATTTTTAGATTTTATTTTATATGGCGGAGATGAAGCAAAGCTTATCTTTGTAGTAAGTGATGTATCCGAAAAAATCTCCGAGAGCATCATACAGGGAGTCCGCACAGGAATTACCCTGTTAAAAGGAAGGGGTGCATACAGTAACAAGGAAAAGGATATTATCATGTGTGTAGTAAGAAAGCAAACCGCACCTAAGGTAATGGAAATCGTGAAAAGGGAAGATGAGAATGCGTTTGTGATTGTCAGCAGTGCTACGGAAACGTTTGGGCAGGGGTATAAGGATTTCTTTCAGGAGGAGTTGTAATAAAATGAATATTATGTTATACTAAGTAAGTCAAAACTTATTTCAGTCGAAATAAGGATTTCCTGAGAAAGATACAAATCTGGAAACAGAAAGGAGGAGGCTTATGGAAAATGGGGGCATGAGCAGTCAGACATATAGGAATGCCATTCTGTTCTGCCTTGAAATAGCAGATATTTGATAGTATACTAAATGAAAAGTCTAATCCCCCAGCTATGCTGGGGAGAATAGGGTAAGAGGAAGTGGTGAGGTTATCAATAAAAAGCCTCCTATGATACAATGAGAATGGTGTCGCAAGCCAAACTCAAAGAATAGGAGGCGGTCCAAATGGACAATAGAAGTTTATCACATACTCGGTGGAAATGCCAGTACCATATAGTATTTATACCGAAGTATCGGAAAAAGGTTTTGTACGGAAAAGTAAGGGATGATGTTAGAGAGATAATCAGTGTGCTGTGCAAGTATAAGGATGTAGAAATAATAGCAGGTGCAGTGTGCATAGACCATGTACATCTGAGTGTAGCAATACCACCTAAGTTGAGTATTTCCAACTTCATGGGATATTTAAAGGGAAAGAGCACACTTATGATTTATGACAGACATCCGGAGTTACAAAGTAAATGGGATAAAGCATTTTGGGCAAGAGGATATTATGTGGAAACAATTGGTAATATTACTGATGAAGCTGTACAGAAATATATAAAAGAGCAAGCAGAAGAATCAAGAAAAGAAGAATCACGAAGTACCGCTTTATAGCGGACCAGTAGAAGTGCTTGCGATACCGCCCTTATGGGCGAGCAGTAACAATAGCCCTTTTGAGGGCTAATAATAAACCACCAGTTGAACTGGTGGTTGCTAACT